>DATCIC010000151.1:0-10483 GCA_036508025.1 Rhodoferax sp.
TCTTGAAAATATCAGCGACCCCTTGGCCATAAGCAGTACGGTCATCAATCACGGCGATGCGCTTGAGCTTCAAAGTGTCAGCGGCGTAAAAAGCCAGGCCCGAGCCGAGCGAGTTGTCGTTGGCCAGCAAGCGGAAAGTCGTTTTGTAGCCAGGCTTGGTCAAAACGGGGTTGGTCGACGATGGCGTGACCATGGGGATACCGCAGTCATGGTAAATCTTGGATGCAGGGATGGTGGTGCCGGAGTTGAGGTGACCGACCACACCGTTTACTTTGGCGTCGCACAGTTTTTGTGCGACCGCTGCACCTTGTTTGGGATCGGCTGCATCATCTTCAGCCACCAGTTGCAGCTTGACTTTTTTGCCGCCGATCACGACGCCAGCGGCATTCAGATCGTCAATGGCCATCAGGGCGCCATTCTCATTGTCCCGGCCATAAGTCGCCTGGGGGCCAGAAATCGGAGCAACGTGCCCAATCTTGACGACCATCTCCTGGGCCATGGCAACACCGGCGGCAGCGGCAATGGCTGCCACCACGGTAATTTTCAATTTCATTTGCATAGACAACTCCAAAAGTTTAAAAAATGTGAATTAAAAAACTCCACATCGGCCACGATACCGCAATTTCTGCGCCAGAAACATAGGGTAGACACCAAGCCGGTCTTGCTAATACCTCATAATTTTTGCTAATGTTCATCTTCCCGCAACACCATCGCCTCAGCCACGGCTTGCTGCACGACCAGCGCAAGTTCTGCCCGAAGACTCAAATGCAAGGTTTGAAGCTGTTCCGTCACCCAATGGCGAAGCATGGCGTCGGCATCATCGCGCAAACGACGATCAAGCACCCGATCGACCCGCTGCATCACGGACTGGATAATTTCCTCAACGTCCGGGCTTGTCGACGGCGGTGTCCTGATCAATGTAGATGGCTCTACTATCTCCGTCAGGGTCGGTACAAAACGAAGTAAATTTCGGGGTGTTGTGTTCATCAGGACGACGTTTTCAAAGCCAGATCATGACGTGTGATGACGTAGCCATGATCGGCATAACTTTTCCAGCGGCTTCGCGCCGACTGACGATCTTCGTCCTCCAGAGCAACCACCTCAATGACACGCTCAAAGCGCTCAAAACCGTCGGGTACAAGTTGGCCAAGGTTGAGAAGCACCTGCTGGTGGGGCACCGCATGGGTGGATGTCGACAAAATAACGGGCGAAGCGGCAACGACGTATGACTCACTCTCCAGAAAACAATGTGGCACAAAATCAACGGCTGAAAACGTCCAAAGGGCGCGATCCAGTTGCTGCAGCACGTCCGGCGAACCTATCACCACAAGCTTTGCACCACTTGCCACGGCCTTGCGCAGCAGACGGCAGGCATAGGCCACCCGGTCGGGTGCATTGAAGTGAAAGGCCACCTCAGTCATGGGTCATGTCACCTTTTCTATTTGGCTGAAGCAAGCAGGTATTCCAGCAACAAGGCCACGGGCCGACCGGTGGCCCCTTTGGCCTTGCCGCTTTTCCAGGCTGTGCCGGCAATATCCAGATGCGCCCAGGGAAATTTCTCTGTAAAACGCTGCAAGAACTTGGCTGCGGTAATGGCACCACCCGCGCGCCCTGCCACATTGGCTACATCGGCAAAACTGGTTTTGAGACCTTCGGCGTAATCGTCGTCCAGCGGCAGGCGCCAGCACAAGTCAAGCGAAGATTCCCCGGCCGACACCAGGGCCGCAGCCAATTCATCATCGGCAGAAAAAAGGCCACTGCGCACACCACCAAGCGCAATCACACAGGCACCTGTCAGGGTGGCAATATCAACCACGGCGCGTGGCTTGAAGCGCTCGGCATAGGTCAATGCGTCGCACAACACCAGACGACCCTCGGCATCGGTATTAAGAATTTCAATGGTCTGACCACTCATGCTGGTGACCACGTCGCCGGGTTTGACAGACCGGCCATCGAGCAAATTTTCGCAAGAAGGAATCAAACCAATCACATTAATCGCGGGCTTGAGCTGCGCTAACGCCAGAAAGACGCCCAGCACACTGGCCGCACCCGACATATCAAACTTCATCTCGTCCATGTCAGCTGCGGGCTTGATGGAAATGCCGCCGCTGTCAAAGGTGATGCCCTTGCCCACCAGGACCGTCGGCGCCGCGGACTTCAGTGCACCGTCATAGCGCAACACAATGAAGCGTAACGGTTCTTCAGAGCCTTGAGCGACGGCCATGAAGGCGCCCATTCCCAGCTTTTCCACTTGCTTGGGGCCAAGCACCTCACATTTGATGTTCGCAAGCTTGGCCAATGAACGCGCGGCACCCGCCAGCAGCGCAGGCGTGGCGTGGTTCGCAGGCCGGTTGGCCCATTCTTTGGCGAACTCAATACCGGTGACTGCGGCCACGGCCCGATCAAAAACTGGCTTGAACCCGGATGAATTCGACACGCCGATGACAACGCGCTGGATCACCCGGCCCTCTGGCTTGGACTTGGTTGTGGTAAACACATAGCTCGCTTCGGCGGCCGCGGTCACGGCGGCGCGCAGCATCGCTTCTTGCGGCAAGGTGGCAAAACAAATCAAAAGTTTTTTGACATTGCCCGCTTTGACCGCCAACACGGCCGCTGTCACGGCCTTGTGCACCTCCTTGGCGGAACCTTCCCCAGCATGCGCCAAGACCGCGCGCCCGCATGCCAAACCGGCCGGTCGGTACAAAACCAGCGTCTTGCCGGACTTGCTCTCCAGGTCGCCCGCTTTCAGTGCTTGCGCCACCAGCATGGATAAATTGTCTTTCCCCGGTTTAAAGGAAGAAGTAAGCAACACAATCAGGGCGTCGCACTTCTCCTTGGCTGCACCGCTCAGGTCGAGGGTTTTAAGTTCAAAGTTCATAATCCATATTTTTAATCAGTTGAGGATAGAGCTGGCTCGCTATGCGTAGCTGCGGCCTGTCCCACCAAATCGCAAGCGATGTTATTCCATTCTTCCATCCGCAAGGAACTGGCCCGCAGTTTTGGCGCCACACTGATCGTGTTGGCGACCGTGGTCATGACGATGACGCTGATTCGCACCCTGGGGCAAGCCTCGCGTGGCAGCTTCAATCCGTCTGACGTAATGCTGGTCATGGGCTACACCGTGCTCGCCTACATGCCGACCATTTTGACCATGAGCCTGTTTATTGCCATCATTGCCACTTTGTCACGCATGTACCGTGACAGTGAGATGGTGATCTGGTTCAGCAGCGGCAAAGGGCTGGCGACTTTGCTCGGCCCCTTGTTCCACTTTGCCTGGCCGGTCTTGCTGATGGTCGCAGCGCTGGCCCTGTTGGTGCTGCCCTGGTCCAACCAGAAGATAGAGACCATGAAGGCGGAATACGAAAAACGGGGCGACCTTGAACGCATTGAACCCGGTCAATTTCAGGAGTCGGCTGGCGGTAAACGGGTGTTTTTTGTTGAAAAAGACGCCGCCGGGAAGCAAGCTGGCAACAACGTGTTCATCGCGACCACCGAAGACGGTAAGGAGACCGTCACTTCCGCTCGCCGCGGCCGGATCGAGACCATTGGACAAGACCGGTTTTTGATGCTCAGCAACGGACAACGGCTGGAGAGCGTGATTGGCACGCCGGACCTGAAAATCAGCGAGTTTGAAGAATACGGTATCAAGGTCGGGAAAGACGTTCTCAGTGGCAGCGATTACGTCCCCATCAATATCCAGCCTACTTTGGCATTGCTGAAGAATAAAACCCTGCCCAACTTGGCAGAATTGTCATGGCGCATCGGTTTGATTTTGGCAGCCATCAATTTTGTAATCATTGGCATTGCCGTTTCAGGCGTTAATCCACGCGTTGGGCGCAGCGCCAACCTGGTGTTTTCCTTGTTTGCCTTCGTCTTGTATTACAACCTGCTAAGCCTGGGCCAAAGCTGGATAGCATCTGGCAAGTTCACCTTCGGCTGGTTTTTAACGACCGTGCATGGTGGCGCCTTGGTACTGGGCATCCTCTGGCTGGCCAAGGGGCATAACAACTGGCGCTGGCGCTCCCTGCCGGGCGCGCCGACTTTGGCCACCTCAACGTTGCGAAAGACACCCACTTGAAAACCCTCCGGCGCCTGATTTACGGCGAAGTACTTTATGCGGTGGCTTTTGTTACCCTCGGCTTTCTCTCCCTGTTTTTCTTTTTTGATTTTGTTGAAGAAATCCAGTCGGTTGGCCGTTATTCGGCAGCGGGCTACCGGCTCGTTCATGCCCTGACCTTTGTGGCGCTGATGATTCCGAGTCACTTATATGAGCTATTGCCCATAGCCGTTCTCATCGGCACCATTTTTGTCATGGCGCGACTGGCGGAAAGTTCTGAATTCACCATATTGCGCACCAGTGGGCTGGGGCCGTGGCGTGCCTTGAAAACCTTGTTGCTGCTGGGTTTGGGGTTTGTCGTGTTGACGTTTGCCATCGGGGATTACATTTCCCCTCCGGCAGACCGCGCGGGGCAACTCCTCAAGGCCCGTTACCAGGGCAGCCTCACGGTCGGTCTGACGGGTGCCTGGCTCAAAGAACAACAGACCAATTCGCAATATGCCGTTAACGTCAGTGCCATGGCGCCGGATGGCAGTATGCGGGGCGTGCGCGTTTTCGAATTCAACAACCAGGGTTTCCTGATATCCACGCTGCAGGCCGAAACAGCCCAATTTGGAGCCGATGACGCCTGGAACCTGAGCCACGTGAGCCGAACCGAGTTCCCGCCGCGTGATGCCGACACGGCACGCATTGATCGCGCCCAACTGGACAGTTTCAGGTGGCCCAACCAGATCAGCGCAGAGATGGTGGCGGCGGCGCTGCTCAAACCCGAACGTATGAGCACGATTGACCTGTTTCAGTACATCCAGCACCTGCGAGCCAACTCGCAAGTGGCACAGCGCTACGAAATCGAGTTCTGGAAAAAGGTTTTCTATCCCCTGAGTTGCCTGGTCATGGTGGTGCTGGCCCTGCCTTTTGCCTACCTGCACTTTCGCTCCAGCGGCATTGCCACCTATGTGTTTGGCGGTGTCATGGCGGGCATCAGTTTCTTTTTGCTCAACAACGTCTTTGGCTACATGGGCAACCTGCAAAACTGGCAACCATGGCTTACCGCTGCCCTGCCTGGCATGATTTATTTGGTGCTTTCCCTGGCTGCGTTTGGGTGGCTGGTCTTCAGGCGCTGACGTCGGTCCCCCGGTCAAAGTGAGTGACATCTTGATGCAACCTCCTAGGGTGCGCGGCACCATCCTGCTGGCTCATGGCTCGCGCGATCCCTTATGGCGCAAGCCAATTGAAGCGGTGGCCAAGCAGATGCGCGCCGTGGCCCCTGCGGTGCAAGTGCGCTGCGCTTACCTGGAGCTCTCGGCTCCCAGTCTGCCCGACAGCGCGACAGAATTGGTGGCCCTGGGTGTCACGTCGATCACGGTGGTCCCCGTTTTTTTTGGCCTCGGCAAGCACACACGAGACGACTTGCCACTGCTGATGGCCGCGCTGCAGGCCAGCCATCCACAGCTGGCGTTCGATCTGAAACCCATGATCGGCGAGGACGCACAAGTTATTGAGTTGATCGCACAAATAGCCCTTTCGTGAGGATTTGGCCTTTTATGATGCGTTTTTATGCAATTGGGTAGGGCATAATAAATCTCATTCTTAGTTGAAATTCGATATGAACTTACACCAATTCCGCTTTGTGCAAGAGGCTGTCCGGCGCAATCTCAACCTGACCGAAGCCGCCAAGGCGCTGCACACCTCCCAACCAGGCGTCTCCAAAGCCATCATTGAGTTGGAAGAAGAGCTGGGTATTGAAATTTTTGCCCGTCACGGCAAACGCCTCAAGCGCGTGACCGAGCCGGGTCAGCATGTTCTCAAAAGCATTGAGCTCATCATGCGGGAGGTGAGCAATCTCAAACGCATCGGTGAGCAATATAGTGCCGAAGACAGCGGCACCCTGTCAATCGCCACCACACACACGCAGGCGCGCTATGTGCTGCCTGAGCCCGTGGCCAAGCTGCGCCAGGCCTACCCCAAGGTCAATGTCAGCCTGCATCAGGGCTCGCCGGACCAGGTGGCGAGAATGTTGATTGATGAAGTGGCCGAGATCGGCATTGCCACTGAATCGCTGGATGGCTATTCCGAGCTGGTGACCTTACCCTGCTACGAGTGGCAGCATGTGCTGGTATTCCCGATGGGCCACCCTTTGTGCCTGAAGGAACACCTGACCCTGGAAGATATTGCCCACGAGCCCCTGATTACCTACCACCCGTCTTACACCGGTCGCACCAAAATTGACCATGCGTTTGCCACCCGCAAATTGGCGCCCCGCATAGCACTGGAGGCGATTGACTCGGACGTGATCAAGACCTATGTGCGCCTGGGCCTGGGCATCGGCATTGCCGCTGAAATGTCAGTGCGTGACGTGGTGGCCGAGGGTTCTAAGAGCGATCTGGTCGTGCGCCCCGCCGGGCTTTTGTTTGGCCAGAATGTGGCGCGCGTTGCCTTCAAACGCGGCGCCTACCTGCGCAATTTTGTTTACAAATTTGCCGAATTGCTGAGCGACCGGCTGAGCCGTGATCTGGTGGCACGCGCCATGCTGGGTCATGTCGATGACTATGAGCTGTAAAAACAATAGCTACTCACGCTTATAGGACGGGGGCTAGAGCCCAATAAGACTCAAAAATCCAACACCAGACCTCAACATGCCTCTCGACTGGAAAGAAATCGCCAACCGTGCCTTGGAAGCGGGCGCGACGCTGGCCGACCTCTACAACCCGCCCATGCCCGCTGCCCTGCTCAAAGCCCACCGCACTCTCGATGCCGCCGTGGACGCGGCCTACGCCTTGAACGGCGGCAAGAAAAGCTGGAAGACCGACGCCGAGCGCGTGGCGTTTTTGTTCACGCGCTACGAGGCGCTGACCAACCTCAGCGCGGGCACATGAACGCCGCCCGCTTACCCATTCCAGGCGCCGAGGTGGTCGCCAATTGCGACCACCTCGCTTTGCACGCTTCTACAAGGTCGCAATTGCAGACCTTAGGCATTGGGTACGTCCCTCGCCGCAAGTCACTTTATAAGCTAATATAACAACAATATCATTTATAGTGAGCTGATAAATCATGCTTTCTCTCATTACACCCCAAAGCCTCAAAGATTTGGTGGATGCAAACGCCATACGACATGCCACCGTCATCGCTGACAAAGATGTTTACAAGATCACCGTCAAATACGGCACCGCTGAGCGCCTCGTATCGGTACGCACACGAACGGGACAGGCCAAGGAGCGTGTCTTCACGTCGCTGGATGCCGTGGCCCGTTTCATGCGCGAGAGGGTGCACCTCACCCACTACGATATCAATGATGCCAATTTTCAGCCAGGGACAAAACGCGTCACGCGCCCAGATACTGTCAGTCGACTAAAGGATGCACACGCAGCACTGTCGCATAGTGACTGGTTGGCAAAAAAGGTCAGTGCCTCACGCGCTGGCCTGACCGATGGGACTAATCAACGCATCGAGCCGCAAGAGTGGGAGAGCGTTCGCGCTGCAAAGCAAAAGCAGCGTGACGCCCAATGAAGCGGGTTGTACGCACGCAAACCTATCAGGACGATCTCGATGCAATCGAGGCCAGGATTGCCGAAGACAACCCCATCGCAGGCTTGGATATGTGGCTCCACATTGATGACCAGGTTGAATTGTTGGCGGATCCAAATTTCCCGCGCCGACCTGGCCGTGTCAATGGGACTTCCGAGCTGGTGGCGCATCCCAACTACATTGTTATTTTGGAAGAAGACGCGGCCACTGTGACGGCGTTGAACGTGGTGCATGCTCGCCAAAAGTGGCCCGCCTGAAAAATATATTCAAACCGCAACCCCATGAAATGAGCCAACCATGACAACCCCACCGCTCCAATCCAAACTGCCCAACGTTGGCACCACCATTTTCACCGTCATGTCCGCTCTGGCGGCGGAAAAAAATGCCGTCAACCTGGGGCAGGGCTTCCCGGATTTCAACTGCGATCCGCATCTGGTCGAAGTGGTGACCGACGCCATGAAGCAAGGCCTGAACCAGTACCCGCCCATGACCGGCGTGCCGGTATTGCGCGATGCGATTGCGGCCAAAATCAAGACGCTGCACGGGCGTGACTACAGCGCTGCCAGCGAAATCACCGTTACAGCCGGCGCCACCCAGGCCATCATCACCATCATTCTGGCGGTCGTCCACGCGGGCGACGAGGTCATCGTGCTGGAACCCTGTTACGACAGCTACGTACCCAACATTGATCTCGCTGGCGGCGTGCCGGTGCGCGTGCCCTTGACGCCCGGCACCTTCCGCCCCGATTTCGACAAAATCGCCGCGGCCATCACGCCGAAAACCCGCGCCATCATCATCAACTCGCCACACAACCCGAGTGGCACGGTGTGGACGCGCGATGAGATGCTGCGCCTGCAGGAAATTCTCGCGCCCACCAACGTCTTGCTGATCAGCGACGAGGTCTATGAACACATGGTGTTTGATGGGCAAGAACACCAAAGCGCGGCGCGTTTTCCCGGCCTGGCAGCGCGCGCCTTCATCGTGTCGAGCTTTGGTAAAACCTACCATGTGACCGGCTGGAAAGTGGGCTACGTGGCCGCCCCCGCCGCCTTGACCGCTGAGTTTCGTAAAGTACACCAGTTCAACGTGTTCACCGTCAACACGCCGGTGCAATACGGCCTGGCGACTTACATGGCCGACCCGAAGCCGTATCTGGAACTGCCTGCGTTTTACCAGCGCAAGCGCGATCTCTTTCGCGCGGGCTTGCAGCGCACCAAGTTCAGACTTCTGCCCTGCGAAGGCACCTACTTCCAGTCTGTGGACATCTCGGATGTCAGCGACCTGGGCGAGACCGAGTTTTGCAAATGGCTCACCTCGGAAATCGGCGTGGCCGCCATTCCGCTGTCGGCGTTTTACGGCAACGGCTTCGACCAGCGCGTGGTGCGCTTTTGCTTTGCCAAGAAAGATGAGACGCTGAATGCGGCGCTAGAGCGCCTGAAAACGCTATAAAAAAAGGAGCTAATTACGCTTATTGCACGGGGGCTAGAGCCTTATTTTGTATAAATTTTCGGAGCGTTACAGCAACTGCCCGCTCTAGCGGCGTCGCGCACCGGAATAGCGGCCGCTCAGCGACCGGCCCGTGGCTCACCCCAGAGCGGTCATGGAATATGCCTCAAGCCCTCTGCAAAACGCCTCGAACTCATCCGGCGGCAAAGGCTTGCAAAACAGATAACCTTGATACGCATCGCAGCCCAGACCAGCCAGAAAGTCGCGCTGCCCCTCGGTTTCCACCCCTTCAGCGATGACCGACAGTCCCAAGCTCCCCGCCAATGCGATCACCATCTTGGCTATGGCAGCGTCGTTGGAATCAATCAGGATGTCGCGCACGAAGCCCTGGTCAATCTTCAGTTGATCCAGTGGCAGGCGCTTGAGGTACGACAGCGACGAATAGCCGGTGCCAAAATCATCGAGTGAGAAACTCACACCTCTTCCTTTGAGTGCACTCATCTTGGCGATGACAGCCTCGACATTCGATATCAACATGCTCTCGGTCAGCTCCAGCTTGAGCCGATTCGGGTTGGCGCCGGTACGCTCCAGCACTGCCAGCACCTGCTCGACGAAGTCGCCCTGTTGAAATTGGTTCGCGCTGACATTCACCGCCACTGTCAGATGCTCCATCTCGGCCCGGGACGCCCATCGTGCCAACTGGATGCAGGCAGTTTCCAGTACCCATTGACCGAGAGGAAGGATCAGCCCGGTTTCTTCTGCCAATGGAATGAACTCGGCCGGCGACACCATGCCGCGCCTCGGATCCTGCCAGCGCACCAGTGCTTCAACCCCTGTGATCTGGCGTCCGCCTACCATCTGGGCCTGGTAGTGAAGGAGGAACTGGTTTTGCTTCAGCGCTTCTCGCAAGCCGTTCTCCAATACCGCGCGGGCGCTGACCACAGCCTGCATCTGTGGATCAAAGAAACGCAGGGTGTTACGGCCTGCAGCCTTGGCCTGGTACATGGCCAGTTCAACCTGCTTCATGGGTTCTTCGATGCTTTCCTGCTGAGCGCCGTCAAACAGGGTAATGCCGATACTGGCGGTGCTGTGATGCGAGGAACTGCCGAGCTGGTAGGGCTGGCTGAGCGTGCCGATGATTTTTTCGCCCAGGGCCTTGGCCTGGGTGGCAACTTCTTGGTCGCTCTGGCTCATGTCTTCCATCAACACGATGAATTCATCGCCGCCTACTCGGGCCACGCTGTCGCTCTCGCGCACGCATGCACACAAACGCTTGGCGGCGTGCTGCAGTAGCAGATCGCCCTGCTCATGGCCCAGGGTGTCATTGAGGGTTTTGAAGTGATCCAGATCAATGAGCAGCAGCGCGCACTTGCAATGGTGGCGGGCAGTGGCGGCCAGGGCCTGCTGCAGCCGGTCGATCAGCAGTCGGCGATTGGGCAAGCCGGTCAAGGCGTC
>DATCIC010000152.1:0-14031 GCA_036508025.1 Rhodoferax sp.
ACGCCCAACTGCTGCCCATTTATTATCGCGAACCCAGCATTAACCTCGGCGTAGGCAGCGCTGAGGGTAAAGTACCGCATCTGGTCGGTGCAACCCTGCTGGACAGATTTGGCATCAAGCCGGGCAGTCGGCAGGCCTACGCATTTTCCCATCTCGATTTTTGTGCTGCGGCCCGAGCCTACGGCAAGGTAGGTGGTTTCGCGCATCTCGCAAGTCTGGTCAAGCGCCTGAAAGCAAGCCGTCCCAACGCTTTGCTGCTGGATGGAGGAGACAGTTGGCAAGGCTCGGCCACGGCACTGTGGACTGCCGGGCAGGACATGGTGGAGGCATCGCTTGCGTTAGGCGTCGATGTAATGACTGGGCATTGGGAATTTACCCACGGTGCCGAGCGCGTCTTGCATGTCGTGCAAAATGATTTCAAGGACAAGGTCGCCTTCATCGCCCAGAACATCGTGCGTGAGGACAGTGCCGACCCGGTGTTTGAGAGGTATGTTATTCGTGAGCAAAATGGCATTCCGGTTGCCATCATCGGGCAGGCGTTTCCCTACACGCCCAAGGCCAACGGCGCGCAATTCACCCCTGACTGGGAATTTGGTATCGATGAAGCGCGCCTTCAGGCGGTGGTCAACGAGGTGCGCAGTAAAGGCGCGCAAGTTGTCGTATTGCTTTCGCACAACGGCATGGACATCGACCTTAAATTGGCTGCGCGTATTTCCGGGATCAACATGATACTGGGCGGACACACTCACGACGGTGTACCGGTTCCCAGCGTGGTTCAAAACCCCGGCGGGGCAACCATCGTCACCAACGCCGGATCTCACGGTAAATTTCTTGCCACGATCGATTTTGACGTGAAAAATGGTCGCGTTGCCGACTATCGATATCATTTGTTGCCGGTGTTTTCGGAACTATTGCCAGCCGACCCCGCCATGCAAGCAACCATTGATCGAGTGCGTGCGCCTTACCAAAGTCTTCTTCAGGAACCGATTGCTGAAAGTCAGCAACTACTTTATCGACGCGGCAATTTCAACGGTTCATGGGACCAACTGATTGTCGAAGCACTGATGCAAGTCAAAGGCGCAGAGATTGCCTTTTCTCCTGGGTTCCGTTGGGGGACCACGCTATTGCCAGGACAAATGATCACCCGCGAAAATTTGATGGAGCAGACTGCAATCACTTATCCCAATACCTCTTTGGTACAAATGACCGGGGCCGAAATCAAACAACACCTGGAAACACTTTGCGACAAAATTTTCAACGACGATCCCTATCAGCATCAGGGAGGTGACATGGTGCGTACCGGCGGACTTGTTTATGCCTGTGAACCGGCGGCCAAAATAAATTCCCGCATCAGCGATATGACTTTGAACGGACAGCCGATACAAGCCGACAAGTCCTACAAAGTGGCGCGATGGGGTGTAGGCAGCGCGCAGTCGGCGGGCGAGCCGGTGTGGGACGTCGTCGAGCAGTATCTAAAAAGTGCCCCTATTGTTAAAGACCACACACCCAACGTACCGCGATTGATTGGTTTGGGTTCAAACCCGGGATTCGCCAACGATTAGTCAGAGGCCCAAGTAGTAGCGACGGAGAGTGTGCAAACACCCGTGCCAAAAAAGGACAGCAACACGGGGCTCAAAGACGCGCTGCTGGATGGTGCCATCGGAACCGAACGCGGTAGGCGTCACTTCTGCTTGGCGAGCCACTGGTCGAACCGGGTGATCTCCTTCTTTTGTGCTGCAATAATCTGCCTGGCCATCGCTTTCATGGCAGGTGATTTTCCTTGCGCAAGCTCGATATTTGCCATGTCCACACCTTGTTGATGGTGCAACTTCATCATCATTGCGAAGTCCTTGTCGGTGTCGCCAGTGATCGGCATCTTCTGCATGCTGTCCATGCCCGCCATCATTGCCTGCTTCATTTCTTCGGAGCCGCTGGTGCCTTGCTGCATGTGCCCTTGGGGCACGCTGGCGGATGCGCCAGGTTCTGGCGAGGTCTGCGCCTGTGCTGCAGCAGACAAGAGGCACAGCGCCGTCAAGGGCACCAGGCAAAGTGCCCGGACTGATTTGATCATCTCGTATTTCATGGATTTGTCTTTCAATATGGAGTGGGGGCTAGCGAACCATGCGGGTACAAGCGTCAGCACAGCGCTGACAGGCTTCGGCGCAGCGCTGGCAATGCTCCATCGCGTGCTTGGCGCACTCAGTGGCGCAAGTTTTGCATACCTGGGCGCAAAGCGAGCACACCGCCTTCACGTGGTCGTCGCCGCGCGCGATCGACGCCGCGGCAAGGCGGCACACATCGGCGCATTCCAGGTCCAGCGCGATGCAACGAACCATTGCTTTGGGGTCCTCCTCCTTAAGGCAAGCGCTGGCGCACTGAAGGCAGGCGGTGGCACATTCGTTGCAGGTAAGAAGGCATTCTTTCTCGATTTGGCTAAGCATTTCAATCTCCGGTAGTTGTTAAGCGGTCGGAGGCGCATCGTCGCGTCGTCCGTGCCGGCAGTCTGTGCGCTCGCACACCAAGAACCATGGAAAGAACGGGATTCACTGGTGAAAAGAAATGCGCGTTAGACACCGCACAGGCTGTGCCTGGCCGCAATAACCCGGGGGATTACCTATTGGATTTTAGGGGGCTGCAGCCCTAAAACATATAAATTCCGCTAGCGCCCGCCAATCGACACCTTGCCGAACACCGCCTGCGCCTCGCGCGGCAGGCAGCGCCAGTAGACCGGGTTGGCCACCACTTCACCGCCCAGGGCGGCAGCGGCGTGCCAGCCCCAGCGCGGCTCATACAAAAAGGCCCGCGCCAGTGCGATCAGGTCGGCGTCACCGGCCTGCAAAATCGCTTCGGCCTGGGCAGCATCAGTGATCAAACCGACGGCGGTGGTGACCATGCCGCTGGCGGCGCGAACGGCCCGCGCCATGGGCACTTGATAGCCCGCGCCCAAAGCGATCTTTTGCTGCGGTGACACACCGCCGGAAGAGACGTGGATGAAGTCGCAGCCGAGCGCCTTCAGCCGCTTGGCGAACTCCGCACTCTGCGCCACATCCCAGCCGCCCTCGACCCAGTCCGAGGCCGATACGCGCAGGCCCAGCACGCCGTCAAAGGCGGCGCGCACGGCGGCAAACACTTCAAGCGGAAAGCGGATGCGGTTCTCAAAACTGCCGCCATAGGCGTCAACGCGCTGGTTCGCCAGCGGCGACAAGAACTCATGCAGCAAATAACCGTGAGCGCCGTGAATCTCCACGGCCTCCAGCCCGATGCGCGCGGCACGCTGGGCCGCTTCGACAAACGCCGCCTGGATCTGTGCCATCTGCGCCAGCGTCAATTCGGCCGGCGGCGGCTCGTTGGGTAATTGAGGCAAGGCCGAAGGCCCCACTGTCTGCCAGCCGCCTTGCGTGGCGGGCAGCAGTTGGCCGCCTTGCCATGGCACCGCGCTGGACGCTTTGCGCCCGGCGTGCGCCAGTTGAATGCACACGGGCGCGGGTGGCGCGAGTTGGCGCGCCCGCTGCAGCCGGTCGGCCAGCGCTGCTTCGGTGCGCGCGTCCCACAGCCCCAGGCAGTTGGGGGTGATGCGGCCTTCGGGCAGCACGGCCGTGGCCTCGATGGTGAACATGGCCGCGCCACTGTTGAACAAATTACCCCAGTGCATCAGGTGCCAGTCGCTGGCCTCACCGTTGTGGGCCGAGTACTGGCACATGGGCGCGACCACGATGCGGTTCGGCAGGGTCAGGCCACCGCGTGGCGAGGGCAGATGCAGGGGGGAAAACAGCAGGCTCATGGTGCGCATTCAAGAGTTGGTTTGGTAGCACAAAGCATAGCTCATGCGGCGCTTGTTTTTCAGGCCGGTAAAATCAAACGTTTCTCCTCACCCCCACACACTCCCGGAGTTGCCACCCATGGCTGATACAGAACAAGTGCAAGCGTCACAAACAATAAGCGCCAGCCGCGCTGAAATGGCCAACGCGATCCGCGCGCTGGCGATGGACGCGGTGCAAGCCGCCAACTCGGGCCACCCCGGCGCGCCCATGGGCATGGCCGACATGGCGGTGGCTTTGTGGGGGTCGCACCTCAAGCACAACCCGGTCAACCCCCACTGGCTGGACCGTGACCGCTTCGTGCTCAGCAACGGTCACAGCTCCATGCTTCTTTACGCCGTGCTGCACCTGACGGGCTACAAGCTGCCGATGGCAGAACTGAAAAAGTTCCGCCAGTTCGGCTCCAAGACGCCCGGCCACCCCGAAGTCGGCGTCACACCCGGTGTTGAAACCACCACCGGCCCATTGGGCCAGGGCATCACCAACGCAGTCGGCATGGCGCTGGCTGAAAAACTGCTGGCCGCCGAGTTCAACCGCGACGGCCATAACATCGTCAACCACCACACCTACACCTTCATGGGCGACGGTTGCCTGATGGAAGGCATCAGCCACGAAGCCGCCGCGCTGGCGGGCGCCTGGAAGCTCAATAAGCTGATCGCCCTGTATGACGACAACGGCATCTCGATTGATGGCCCGGTGGCGCCCTGGTTCATCGACAACACCGCGCTGCGTTTTGTCGCCTACGGCTGGAACGTATTGGGCCCGATCGACGGGCAGAATGCCGAGCTGGTGGCCAGCACCATCGCCCAGGCCAAAAAGTCCAGCGACAAGCCGACCCTGATCATCTGCAAAACGGCCATTGGCTGTGGTTCACCCAACCGCGCCAACACCAGCAAGGCACATGGCGAGCCGCTGGGCGACGCTGAAATCACACTCACGCGTGAGGCCCTGGGCTGGCCCTACAAGCCGTTCGTCATCCCCCCCGCCATTTACGCGGCCTGGGACGCCAAGGCCGCCGGCGCCGCCGCCGAAAAATCCTGGAACGACCAGTTCACGGCTTACAAGGTCGCCTACCCCGACCTGGCGAAAGAGCTCGTGCGCCGCATGAAGGGCGACTTGCCCAAGAATTTTGCCCAGGTCGCAGTCAATACCGCCGTGGCGGCCCACACCAAGGCCGAAACAGTCGCCTCGCGCAAAGCCTCGCAACTGGCACTGGAGTCCTTTACCGCTGCGCTGCCGGAACTGCTCGGCGGCTCTGCCGACCTGACCGGCTCGAACCTGACCAACACCAAGAGCACGCCAAATTTGCGTTTTGACTTCACCGGTGGTGTGGTGCAGACGCCCAATGCCGACGGCGTCATGGTGGGTGGACGCCACATCAACTACGGCGTGCGCGAGTTCGGCATGGCCGCCATCATGAACGGCGTGGCGCTGCACGGCGGCTATATCCCTTATGGCGGCACTTTTTTAACCTTCAGCGACTACAGCCGCAACGCCATCCGCATGGCCGCGCTGATGAAACTGCGCGTGGTGCATGTGTTCACGCATGACAGCATTGGTTTGGGTGAAGACGGGCCGACGCACCAGTCGATCGAGCACGCCGCGTCGCTGCGTCTGATTCCGAATCTGGACGTCTGGCGTCCCGGTGATACGGCTGAAACCGCCGTCGCCTGGGCTGTGGCCTTGCAGAACAAGAACAAGCCGACGGCGCTGCTGCTGTCGCGCCAGAACATCCACTACGCGCCCAAGGCCGGACTGGGGGACATCAGCAAAGGCGCCTACATACTGGCCGAGCCGTCTGAGGTGGGGCTCAAGAAAAAGACGCAAGCCATCATCATCGCCACCGGCTCCGAGGTGCAGCTGGCGCTCAAGGCGCAAGAAATTCTTGCTACAAGAAAAATAGCTGCTTGCGTAGTGTCCATGCCGAGTACAACCACATTTGACCAACAAAGCGCGGCCTACAAGGCGGCTGTGCTGCCGGTTGGCGTGCCGCGCATTGCGGTTGAAATGGGTGTGTCTGCGGGCTGGTGGAAGTATGGCTGCGCGGCGGTGGTCGGCATCGACAGCTACGGTGAATCCGCACCCGCGCCGGTGTTGTTCCAGCACTTCGGTTTTACCCCCGAAAATGTGGCAAACACGGTAGAAAAAGTTTTGCGCAAGTAATCAGGTTTCAAGTTTTAACTAATGGAGAAAAAGCAAATGACGATCAAAATTGGTATCAACGGCTTCGGCCGCATCGGGCGCATGGTGTTCCGTGCCGCAGTGCAAGACTTCAAGGACATTGAAGTGGTCGGCATCAACGACTTGCTGGAGCCGGCTTACCTGGCGTACATGCTGCAGTTTGACTCGGTGCATGGCCGCTTCAAGGGCGACATCGCCGTGGAAGGCAACAACCTCATCGTCAACGGCAAAAAGATTCGCCTCAGCGCCGTCAAAGACCCGGCTGAGTTGAAGTGGAACGAGGTCGGCGCCGACATCGTGATCGAGGCCACCGGTCTGTTCCTGACCAAGGAAGCGGCGCAAAAACACATCACCGCCGGCGCCAAAAAAGTCATCATGTCGGCACCCAGCAAGGACGACACCCCGATGTTCGTCTACGGCGTGAACGACAGCGGCTACGCCGGGCAAGCGATCATCAGCAATGCCAGCTGCACCACCAACTGCCTGGCGCCCGTGGCCAAAATCCTGAACGACAACTGGGGCATCAAGCGCGGCCTGATGACCACCGTGCATGCTGCCACGGCAACGCAAAAAACCGTCGACAGCCCGTCCAACAAAGACTGGCGCGGCGGCCGTGGCATTCTGGAAAACATCATCCCGAGCAGCACCGGCGCGGCCAAGGCCGTGGGCGTGGTGATTCCTGAACTGAACAAAAAACTCACCGGCATGTCGTTTCGCGTGCCGACCTCCGACGTGTCGGTGGTGGACTTGACCGTGGAGTTGAACAAGCCCGCGACCTACGCAGAAATCTGCGCCGCCATGAAGGCCGCATCCCTGGGCGCCATGAAGGGCGTGCTGGGCTACACCGAAGAAAAAGTGGTCTCCACCGACTTCCGCGGCGAAAGCTGCACCAGCATGTTCGACGCTGACGCCGGCATGGCACTGGACAGCACCTTTGTGAAAATCGTGAGCTGGTACGACAACGAGTGGGGTTATTCGAGCAAAGTGCTGGAAATGGCACGCGTCATTTCCAAGTAAGCGCTTTCTCGCTCACATGAAAAACGCGCCTCCGGGCGCGTTTTTTTTGATCAGTTGGGCGGTCTTTGCTTCCCTTTATCGCCGCAAAACCTTGACATCTGCTTCCTTATAGGTAAGCATACTGCATTATATTGATTGCTTATAGGCTAGCAAAATGTCCTCTGAATTCAACAATCTACGGGTAGAGCAGCTCCAGGCAGCGGTGAAGGCCTATGGGATTCTGCTGACGAAACGGGCACCGTCGCGCGGCTGGCTGAAAGAAATCCGCGAGGCTCTCGGCCGTACTGAGCGCCAACAAGCCGAACGCTTGGGTATCTCAGGCTCCACGCTGCACAAGTCTGAACAATCAGAAGCGCAGGAGCGCATCACGCTTGGTCAGCTGCGCAAGTTGGCCGACGGCCTGGACTGTGAGCTGGTTTACGCCCTCGTGCCCCGCAAGCCCCTGACTGAGGTGGTGCAGGACCGTGCGAAGCAACTGGCGAAGGAAGAGGTGTATGGGGTGGCACATACGATGAGCCTGGAAGACCAAAGGCCCACGGACGAGCGCATCCAAAAGCAGGTGGCCCGTCGAACTGAAGAGTTGCTGCGCGGGAAGTGGTCCGACTTATGGCGCTAGCCCTCGACGAGCAAGACGGGCAGACCCCGCTGGACCCGGATGAAAAGGCGGGACTGATTCCGGGGCACATCGAAACCAAGGGTGCGCTCAATGACTGGGAGCAGGAAAACATCCTTCAGGCCACCAAGTGGCTGCGACGTGCCAAGATTCCGGAGGTCCTATCTGAAGGTTTTTGCCGAGACTTGCACCGAAGGATGTTCAACAAAACCTGGAAGTGGGCGGGCACGTTTCGTAAGTCGGACAAGAACATTGGATGCGACTGGACCTTGGTTTCAGTAAAACTGAGCCAACTGCTCGTCAATACAAAATACGGGGTCGACAACGAAACATTTCCGCCGGATGAGCTAGCCATGCGGTTTCATCATGCCTTGGTTTGGATACATCCGTTCCCCAACGGAAATGGCCGTCATTCACGAATGATGGCCGACGCGTTGCTGAAGCGATTGGGGCGACCAGCATTCAGTTGGGGCGGTCGCGAAAACCTGGTCAGCGCCAACGAGGTGCGGGCTCGGTATCTCGCCGCATTACGAGCCGCAGACAAGAATGACTTCACGGATTTATTGGCTTTCGTGCGCAGCTAAAGCGCTCGCAGAAGGATTAAAAGGGGCAAGGCGTTCGCAGTAACAGCAATTTAGCTAGCGGGTTGAAGTCCCGTCCAAGGAGTTGTCCATGCGCCTTGGTAGCACGAAGAAGCGGCGTTCGAGCAATCGAGGGTCGTAAGTTTCTAAACGACAAAGATGTAGGCCGTAACGAAAGTGAACCCAGAAGTAGCCTCGTAAACTAAATGCGGTTGCCGACCTTGTGCCTGTATAGGGAAGGCCGCAGTGCTGGTGTGCTGGTAATGGAAGCCGCACCAGCGAACCGTCGGGGTAACAGGGATGGCATGTATCGGAAGTTAAATTGCCCACTGCTGGAGATCCATAACGGTGGCGGGGAGACTGCCAACTGTTGCGTATAAGGAGACGAAATCGTGATGGATCGTTATGGAAGTCGGAGGGGTTCATAGTACCGTTTGAGTCCGAGGGAGAGCATAACCACGGGCGAGGGAAGGGACCCTGCTTTGTTCACGCAACCAAAAAGCGAAGGATTGAGGGATTGCCATGTTGCTAACCACCCCCATTGAAATCAGGACGCTACAGAGGAAGCTTTACGTCAAGGCCAAGCAAGAACCGGCCTATCGTTTTTACGCGCTCTACGACAAGCTGTATCGGGCAGACATACTCAGTCATGCTTGGCGGCGGGTCTTGGCCAACAAGGGCAGTCCCGGCGTTGACGGGATCAGCTTTGAAGCCATAGAGAACGATGGGCTCTTTCGCAAAAAGCGTCGAGCCTATGCCGGGTTCAAAAAATCACTTGCGCGTATCCCCCAAAAATATCGTCCACGATCAATTTGAAATGCCGTCCACGATCACGCTGAAATCGCGTCCACGATCAGCCTGAAACGCCGTAAGCGGGTGGCCAACACGTCTTGACGTATCGACGCCTTGATGGCACAGGCCGGGATCAGTTAACGCGTGGCAGGCTGCCAACGATGCGGCAGCAATTCGCCGATCTGACTATTCTTCTGCGTCGGCAGACGAGCCAGCACATCCTTGATGTAGGCATACGGGTCATGCCCATTGAGTTTGGCGCTCTGAATCAGACTCATCACCGCAGCGGCGCGCTGCCCCGCTCGCAGAGAACCGGCGAACAACCAATTGCTGCGACCAATGGCAATCGGTCGAATCTGGTTCTCGATCCAATTGTTGTCGATGGGCAATTGAGCATTATCCAGAAACTGCGTTAGTGCCGCCCAGCGCTTGAGGCTGTAATCGAGCGCTTTGGCCGTAGCCGTGCCATCTGTGATTCTCTGGCGCTGCAACAGCATCCACTCGTGAAACGCATCGGCCAGTGGTTTTGATCGTACTTGACGGATTTTTAGACGCTCATCGCTGCTGATCATCTTGACCTCGCGCTCAATGTCATAGAGTTGACTGATATAGGCGCAAGCCTGCCCAGCAATCACACTCTTGCTGCTGACATGCAGATCAAAGAACTTGCGCCTTGAATGCGCCATGCACCCGGCCTCCGTGATACCAGTGAGAAATCCGGCCTTGTATCCGGCGTAATCATCGCAAACCAGGCTACCGCGCCATTTGCCCAGAAAGGTTCTGGCGTGTTCGCCCGCTCGGGTTTCGCAGAAGTCGTAGATTACCGCCTTCAAATCTTCAAACGCCCCCGGTGCATAGGCCCAGAGGTAAGCCCTGTGCGTCTTTCCAGTTCCCGGCTTGAGCATGGATACCGGTGTCTCATCGGCATGGAGCACCGAATGGTGAAGGATTTCAGCTTTGAGCGCATCCACCAGTGGCTGCAACTGCACACCACAAATGCCCACCCACTGCGCCAAGGTTGAGCGTGGCAGTTCCACCCCCGCACGTCCAAAAATGCGTTCCTGGCGGTACAGCGGCAAGTGGTCGCTGTATTTGGCCACCAGCACCTGGGCCAGCAAGCCCGCTGTGGGGATACCTTTGTCAATGATCTGAGCGGGCACCGGTGCTTGAATGAGGGTCTCGCATTCATCGCACACCCATTTACCACGAATATGCTCTTCAACCATGAACACGCCCGGCGTGTAGTCCAGCTTCTCTGAGACATCTTGGCCGATGCGTTTCAATTGGCAGCCACAACCACAGGTAGTGGAATCAGGCTCGTGGTGTATCTCGACGCGGGGCAGGCCGGCAGGCAGCGCGGCGCGTTTGGGTTGCTGACGGGGTCGTGCTGGTGCCTTTGCCACCGGGCTGAGCGCTTTGAGCTCAAGCTCAATGGCGGCGATGTCGGCATCGAGCGTCTCATCGAGCCAACTGGTCTGGTTCGCATTGAGCAGCTCGCTTGAGCGACCAAACTTCCAGCGTTTGAGGGTGACGAGCTCGTGCGTGAGTTTTTCGATCTTGGCTTGGCGGTACAGAATGTCGCTGTCTTTGGCGGCGATGGTTTTGCTTTGCTCGGCAATTCTGGCGATCAACTCAAGAGCGAGTTCGCGCAGTTGGTCTGCGTTCAAACGGGTGAGTGATTCTTGAGTTTCAAGCATGGCAGAGAGTCTCCCATGAAGAACTATTTTTTGCTATTGGCGCATTCCCCAATTGACTCAAAAACAATAGCGACTCAACATTGCTGCATCAGCGTTTATGGCCTGTTTCGTGTTGGGTTTCGAGCAGTTTTGCGGCTAATTGTTGAGTCAAATTCTGCATCACACGACGCTGATGATGCCGCCCTCTCCAATACGGCTCCAGGGCAGACCCAGCACCAGCGCGTCGAGTTGTGGGCGACTCAACGTGAGCTGCGTTTGACCAGCAGAGTTTGGCCAGACGAAGTGGCCTTGGTGCAGTCGCCTGGCGGCCAGCCAGAAGCCGATGCCATCGTGCACCAGCACCTTCATGCGGTTGGCGCGTCGATTGGCAAAGAGGTAGGCGTTGTGCGGGTGGGATGCACCGAAGACTTTGATGACGCGTGCCAGACACGAGTCAAAGCCTGAGCGCATGTCCAAGGGTTCTGTGGCGAGCCAGACGGCATCGATTCGGATCATGCCAACACCTCGCGCAGCCACTGGGCGCATTGGCTTGATGCGGCTATTGGCCAGTGAATTTGAATGGCGCCTCTGGCGTGCTGGAGTTCGATGCTGATGTCGGCAGCTTGGGCGGGTGGTGCTGGGGCCAATTTGACGGGCAAGAAGCCTGGGGCGGGGCGAGCTGGCACCAATGTTGTTGTCGTCTTGGCTGGTTGGAATTGGCTGCGCTGCGCTGACTCGACCACCCAGCGCCGTAGCATGTTGGCGTTCAGGCCGTTGGCCAATGCGATTGCAGCAGTCGAGACGCCCGGCGCGCTGCATGCCGCTACGACCTGGGTTTTAAATTGGTCGCCGTAGCGGGCGCGCCTGCGACCAGCCGCTGGCATTTGAATTTCTGAATTTGGAGTGTGCATGTGTCCACCTGTGTTGAAGTGGACACGATGGTCTTAAGAATTTCGGCTACCCGCAAGATGACTTCGCCATTCGCTTACGAAACGCCGTCCACGATGGGCTGAAATATGCATTCACGCTTATGCCTGTCGGATATACGCCGTTGTGTTCCGTGCAAGTATTGGGCTTTGCAGATAATGGACTGCTCACCCCACAACGTCGCCTCATATCCGCTTCCTGTTCGTCAGGCCAGCGCTTTGCCCTCGGCTTCCTCCAGATTCGCAGTCGCCCGCGACACCCTTGCCGTTCGGCTAACTCTTCCCCTTGCCGGGTGAGTAGAGGACTTTCACCTCCAAGTAAGTGCGCCCTGCCGGGCGCACCACAAAAAAAGCGGCCCGAAGGCCGCTTGTGTAATTGAGGTTAGTGGTTACCCGCTAGTGATTTTGGTATTCACTTTGTTGTCGTATTGAGCCCATCCACTTGACTAGTCATTCCCATTCGTACGGTCAGAAAAGACGGAAGCCTGGATTTCCAAATTAACATAAAAAAAGTCCAGGAATACCGTTCTCAACGCGTCAGGACAACCGGGTAGTATCCATGTTGCAGGGTTGCTCCTGTGTTTAAATCGTAACAACCATAACCGACAACGGCTTGTATTGTATTCGCCCCGTTCCAAGTCCATGTCTGTGCGGTGCCCGTACCAAAGATCGGGCTTACTCCTGTAATAGTCATTGTATTGCCGTTTATAGGGCCGGAATATGTAGCGCTATCCCATGTGCCTGTGACGCTGCTTCCATTTTGAGTCAAAGAAATGGACGGGTAGAGAGTTGTGCTGGAGCAACCACTGTAGTTCGCTCCTGGCCATACAAATGAACCATTCCATGTTCCCGTAACACCTTGAGTGGTGAAAGTTGCAGTCACCGTCTGAGTCGTGGCGGTCTTGGTCACTACGCACGAGCCTGTACCACTACACGCACCAGACCACCCGGTAAAGGTTGAACCTGTAGAAGGTGTTGCCGTGAGAGTCACGGAGGTGCCGCTCGCAAAGCCCGCAGAACAGGTCGCCCCGCAGGAAATCCCAGCAGGAGAGGATGTTACCGACCCGCTTCCGGTTCCGGCTAAACTGACCACCAAAGCAGGATTAACAATAATTGAGGTCGATTTGCAAGATGAGGAACCAACCATATCAACCGCGCAAACCCCGAAGGTGTACGTGCCTGCTGCGCTCGGAGTCCCTGTCAGATTTCCGCTCAGGTCTACGATCAGGCCCATTGGAGGCGCGCCGTTAGCAAACGTGTCCGATTGGTAGTGATACGGGGAAGTTCCGCCAGAAATACTCGATATCACTGAGTTGCTGTAGGCTATGCCAACCGTGGCTTGCGGGAGCGGGTTTAACGGTACAAAAATCACACTGTTACCGCCTGTCGCTACCGTCGAAGTAAGATTAACCGATGCTGGATTTGCAGCGCCGATCGTTATGGTGCTTGACGTGGTGATTGAATACCCCTGGAGCAACGCCGTTACCGTATAGTTTCCGCTCACAAGGCCGCAGAAGGTGTAATTCCCGTTTGCGTCCGTCACCGTTGATCCAGTATTGGCTCCGTTCAGGAAGATCGTCACGTTCTGCATCACAGCTCCGCTTACCGTACCTGATAGACAGTACGTCGTGGCAGCGCTGGCCGTTGCGACGGAATTCTTTTCGGTGACGTTCGCACCGCTCACGCTGACGGCTGTGCTTGTTGGGTTGAACGCAAATCCCGTCTTGGTAGGCGTCACTGTGTAGCTGCCGTTCGCGAGGCCCGCGAAACTGTAGTTCCCGCTCGCGTCGGTAGTGGCAGTCGCCGTAGAGGCGCCGCTCAGGGCGAGCGTCACATTGGCAGCACCGGTCACCGTGCCGGAGATGCTGTAAGTGGCGGCTGGTGTTGAACTTCCCCCGCCCCCACCGCACGCAGCAAGTGCAATACTAAAAAATATTGCCATAAGGAATCGGATAAATTTCATGATCGCTGCCCCTTTGTATTAACAGAACCAATATTTAGAAAATACATGCACCGGATGGACTACACACGTGCATCAAATACCGAAAAATGGGGTTCGTTATTGAGAAATGTCAATCGCCTTGCTGGCAACCTGCGATTCGGGGTGAAGTAGCCGAACGGGTGGCTGCTATGGAGTACGCGAGCGCCGAATCTCTTTTGCTGTCCTACTGGCTTTAGCAGACTCGGTGACCCACCGTCGGCTTCCGCTGCATTCCAATCGGTCAATTTTGCATGCCATTCCTTCGTTGCCAACGGCTCACGCCAACCATGGATTGACAAGCGCCACGCCGGTATTGACAAAGTCCGCCGTGTTACGGGTCACAACGGTGAACCGGTGCTCCATCGCGGTGGCGGCAATCATCGCGTCGCGTTCCGAGCGTGGGTCGGGGATGTGCAGTGACGCGCACACGGGCGCGGTGTTGTCGG
>DATCIC010000153.1:0-14263 GCA_036508025.1 Rhodoferax sp.
GCCCTTTTTTATTTCACCGTCACTCAACTCTCAAGATGCTTGGTCAAGCCGCTGCTCAGGCCTGCGGACTGCCTGGTCTTAGGGGTCGCCCGGCAAACGCCTTATCCGTATGAATACATCCGTCATATAAATTTGATAGCAAGTTGAGCTTATTTGACGGGGGCTAACTCATGATTTGGCCTCATCAGCGCGGCCTGCACTAAAGCGAGCGAATTGCCGATCTGGTCGTCGCGCCAAAGCCGGCACCTGGCCAATACCACTGGACGAGCCAGTGATGAATACGAGCTGGACATGCCATCTTCCAATCAATTTATCTAGCAACGGCGGGCACGAGTGTTCCCCTGACGCGTCCTTTGAGTTCCATCACGCGTTTGAGATTGTCAAAGTCCATCGCATCAGCAGTAAATTTGTCGTTTCCACGTGTCAGCTCCACCGGCTTGTGCGACTTGACACGTTCAGTGTCCATAAATGCATGCAAAAACTCACCTCGAAACTCCATTCGTGGTTGAACTTGCCCCGCCTTGTCTGCCGTCGGCTGGCGCACCACATGTGCCTCTCCAAATAGCTGCACTTCAGAGGCGTCAGCGTTGGCGACTGCGCGTCTCGCGGTTGCTGTAGTCAGACCACCCTCTTCGCTGAATGAGCGGATGCTCACGAGATCAATTTCCAGTGTTTCTGAGTCCGGAAAGTGGCGGGCATCGGTCCCGAGCACTTCGCTTTTGAGCCGCCCCGCACCATCAAACGACTTCACCGAAAACTTGCGCATGAAATAATCTGGCTCATGCCGCACCTGAGTCTCTAGCCCGTGCAATATCAGTAGCGGCGTACTTCTAACCAGCCAGTAGGTTCCCAACGCCAGCACGCCCATGAGAATAACGGGCAGATAAAGCGATAGTCGATCCCCTAACACACGCATTAGATTAACCACTGACGGTCTTCCTCCAGCAATGACGCGTATCTGCCGCTTGCCATCATCAGCAGATCACACAACTCTCTTGCCGCTCCTTCGCCACCTCTGGCACGGGTGACGTAATGTGCCACCGCCTTAGCCTCCGCGTGAGCATTACACGGCGCGCAAGCCAGTGCACAACGCTGCATTACGACAAGGTCCGGCCAGTCATCCCCCATTGCCGCAGCGTGACTCCAGTTCAACCCCAAGACTTGGAGCGTGTGTTCGGCGGCCGGGCGCTTGTTTTCGGTGCCATAGTGCACATGTTCAATACCCAAAGCTGTCAACCGCAGACGCAAGGGTTTTGAATCGCGCCCGGTGATCACAACTGGGACAATGCCAGCGCGTTGCAGTAGCTTAAGCCCATGCCCATCAAGCGTATTAAAGCGTTTGATGGTTTCACCTTGCTCGGTGAAATACAGGCCACCATCAGTCAGGACGCCATCTACATCAAAAAAAACGACACGGATGCCCTGCGCCTGCAGTAGCAACTCAGGCGAAAAATTCAGCGCAACAGGCATCATCAGATCACCTTTGCTCGCATCAGGTCATTGCTATTGAGCGCACCACAAAGCTGACCCGACGCATCCACCACCAACACGCTGGTAATACAACGTAATTCCATCATTTCCGCGGCCTCTACCGCCAGAGCATCGCGGACGATGGTGCTGGGATTCGGGTGCATCACCTGAGCGGCGGTAGTGCTGCGCAAGTCAATGCCCTGCTCCACCAGGCGACGCAAGTCGCCATCGGTGAAGATTCCCAACACGTTCAAATGATCATCCACAACAGCGGTGGCACCCAAACCCTTGACACTCATCTCCCGCATCAAGTCGCTGAAACTTGCGTGCGGCCCGACGTGGGGAACGGCATCGCCCGAACGCATCACGTCACTGACATGCGTGAGCAGCTTACGGCCCAATGCGCCACCAGGGTGAGAGCGGGCGAAGTCTTCAGCCTTGAAGCCACGTGCATCCAGCAGCGCCACCGCCAGCGCGTCACCCAGCGCGAGCTGCGCGGTCGTACTGGCAGTTGGTGCCAGATTCAAGGGACAGGCTTCTTTCTCGACCCCACAATCGAGAAAAACATCCGCATGACGGGCCAAAGTAGAACCGGCATGACCCGTCATGGCAATCAGGGGTGCACCCAGGCGCTTGAGTACCGGCAAAATCGCCGTCAGCTCCTCAGACTCACCACTGTTTGAAATGGCCAACACCAAATCAACAGACTTGATCATTCCCAGATCGCCATGGCTGGCCTCTGCAGGATGCACAAACATGGCAGGTGTACCGGTAGATGCCAAGGTTGCAGCGATCTTGCGACCAATATGCCCACTCTTGCCCATACCCATGACCACCACGCGGCCGCGCACGCCAAGCACCATGGTCACGACGCGGGCGAACGATTCACCCAAACTTTGCTTGAGGCCCAGCACGGCGGCGGCTTCAATATCTAGTGTGTCGCGGGCCAGGCGCAACGCCCGCTCCGCCTGGGGTGTTGAAGACTGGGTGTATTGAAGTGTCATTACGACATTTTATCGACGCCATCTGCTTGTTAGTATCTGGGGGTGAATCCGCTTGACTTGACACTTCTATATTTACTGGCCGCTGTGCTGGGCGTAGTGGCGTGTCGCTCTTTGAAATTGCCACCCATGCTCGGCTACTTGGCCGTTGGGGTCGTGATTGGACCCAACGCTTTGGCCTTGGCAAAAAATGCGGATGGCGTGCGCCATTTGGGTGAGTTTGGTGTTGTCTTTCTGATGTTTGTCATTGGGCTGGAGTTCAATTTACCCAAGCTTCGTGCCATGCGAAGCCATGTGTTTGGGCTTGGTTTTTTCCAGGTGCTCTTGACCATGCTCGGCGCCACGGCAGCCATGCTGGGTTTGGGAATGATGGCACCGACGCTTTGGGGCATGGGCTGGCAAACTGCGTTGGCGCTCTCAAGTGCTTTGGCCATGAGCAGCACCGCCATTGTGGTTAAGCTGATGACCGAACGACTGGAGATGGAATCGGAGCATGGCAAACGGGTCATGGGCGTGCTACTGTTTCAAGATTTGGCAGTGGTGCCACTGTTGGTGCTGATCCCGGCGCTGGGGGCATCGGCCGAGCAGCTTTTTCAAACTCTTGCCTTCGCCAGCCTCAAGGCGACACTTTTAATTGCTTTGCTGCTGGTCGGCGGTCCGCGTGTGATGCGCTTTTGGCTGACGCTGGTGGCCCGGCGCAAGAGTGAAGAGTTGTTTGTCCTGAACCTGCTGCTCATTACGCTGGGATTAGCCTGGTTGACTGAGATGGCGGGCCTAAGTCTGGCGTTGGGTGCCTTTATTGCTGGCATGCTGATCTCGGAGACACAATACAAACAACAGGTGGAGTCGGACATCCGTCCCTTTCACGATGTGTTGTTGGGCCTGTTTTTCATCAGCATCGGGATGATGCTGGATTGGCGACTGGTGCTGGAACGTTGGCCGCTGGTGCTGTTGTTGGTCTCCGTCCCGGTATTTTTCAAGGCAGCATTGGTGGGCCTGCTCGCACGGGGTTTGGGTGCCACCCCCGGTGTTTCACTGCGCACCGGCCTGTACCTAGCACAAGCCGGCGAATTCGGTTTTGTGTTGTTGACACTCGCTCAGTCCAATGCACTGGTGCCGCCCGCACTGCTTAATCCGATGCTGGCCAGCATGGTGCTCTCAATGTTAGCCACGCCATTTATCATCATGTACAGCAACCAAATCGTTTTTAAGTGGGTCAGCAGCGAATGGCTGCAACAGTCCCTGCAAATGACCTCCATTGCGCGCCAGTCGATTAAGGCCAACAAGCATGTCATCATTTGCGGCTATGGACGCTGCGGACAAAATCTGGCGCGCATGCTCGACCAAGAAAACATACCTTATATCGCGCTGGATCTTGATCCCGACCGGGTGCGCCAGGCTACCGTCGCCGGCGACTCGGTGGTATTTGGGGACGCTGCCCGCCTGCAGGCACTGATCGCCGCGGGGCTAGCCCGGGCCAGCGCCGTCGTCATTACGTACCTTGAAGTCCAGAGCGCCTTGAAAGTTCTGGCCCACACGCGAGACCATGCGCCGCAGGTGCCAGTCATCGTGCGAACACAGGACGATCACGATCTTGAGGCCTTGCGCAAGGCGGGTGCAACCGAGGTGGTACCAGAGGCGATTGAAGGCTCACTGATGCTGGCCAGCCACGCCTTGGCTTTGGTGGGCGTACCGATGCGACGGGTAATTCGCATTGTGCGTGACCAGCGTGATGCTCGTTACGACCTGCTACGCGGCTACTTTCACGGGGCGGACGATGACTCAGTTGATGAGCTAAACCAGGATCGTCTCTCGACGCTGACGCTGCCGCTAGGTGCCAAGATAGTGGGCAAACCGCTCAGCCAACTGGCCCTACTGTCAGTCGGTGTTCGCGTTGTCAGCCTGCGCCGCAGCGGAGGTCATGTCAAGTCTGTCAACCAGGATTTGCTGATAGAAGAGGGCGACACGCTCGTGCTTTCGGGCAAGACCGAGGCGCTGGCGTTGGCCGAGCAGAAATTGCTCAAGGGTTGACCAGCGAGTACGCAACCAGAGGCAAGCACGAGGCACAATGCCGACTCTAGCCTTAACACGATGTTCCATGCAAAATCTCAGCGTCAACCAGTACCTCCGAGCTCACATTCGTACCGTTCCTGATTGGCCGGCACCAGGCGTGCAGTTTCGCGATATCACGCCGCTTTTGCAGGATGCCAAGGTATTTCGGATATTGATCGACGCCTTTGTGCACCGCTACATGGACCCCTCCATGCGGCCCGATGTGGTCGCCGGACTGGATGCCCGCGGCTTCATTTTGGGTGCGGTGATTGCTTATGAGCTGAATGTGGGCTTTGTACCGATTCGGAAAAAAGGAAAGCTGCCTTTCACAACGGTAGAAGAGACCTACGAGTTGGAGTATGGCAGTGCCACCGTTGAACTGCACACCGACGCCGTCAAACCGGGTGACCGTGTACTGCTCATTGACGACCTGATCGCCACCGGCGGCACCATGATGGCCGGCATGAAATTGCTTGAAAAACTCGGGGCTCAGGTGATCGAAGGAGCCGCCATTGTTGACTTGCCGGAGCTTGGCGGCTCTGACAAGCTCAGGGCTTCAGGTCTTGCGCTTTTCACGCTGCTCGATTTTTCCGGGCACTGAAGCCGGGTTAAGCCTTTAACTTAAATCACCGTACTGGGTAACGCCCAGCGGCGAAGCACGCTCGTCCGGATCCACCATTTGCGTGTCTTCAAATTCTTCGAACGGCGCCGGGTTGCGGCGCCCCGATGTCACAGTTTTCCCCGATACTGACAGAGGCATTGGGGTGCTTGCACTTGCCAGCGCCCGCTTGAAGGCGGCCACTTCGTCTTGTTGTAGCGACTTATAGCGGTGCATCTGCTTGTGCGCCATCATGGGTACTTCTGGCTGGCTGGCAACTTTCGATTCAGTGGCCTGTCCGGGCATTTGAGACATGTGAATGGGCTGACTGGGCGGCAGGCCATTTGTGACGTGATCATTCACACGCCAGTAAACGGCTGTGACCAAGATGTCATGCCGCATCTTGGCCGCCTGAACCATCAGAGACTCAATCTCAGCCAGACCTGCGGTATCACTTGCCACTTTGTCGGTTAGATCCATCATGACGAGATACTGGCGCCCAGCCGCATCCAGTGACAATACCTTGAATTTGTAACTGGTGGCCAGCACCCCGGCCCTGATCATCGAGTCGCGTACGACGGCGTACAGAAGTTGCCGACGTTCAATGCGCGCGGTTTTTCGATTCGCGTCGCGAATCGCTGGCGGCGGGGCCGCAACATCTACGACCCCCAGTCCCAAACCGTCTGTCCCCGTGGCTGTAGTTACAGAATTTTTTTTGTTGAACCAATTGAATATTGACATTTTTTCTTTCAACGCGGCAGGAAACGATTGTGCCCATTTTGTCCACCGGGGAAACCTGAAAATTCGGCTGCTTACGATCATCCTTTGTTAAGAATAGACACCAAACGAAGCTATTTGCCAATACAAAACCGCGAGAATATCACTCCAAGAAGATCGTCTGACGAGAAGTCGCCCGTTATTTCACCTAAAGCATTTTGTGCCAAGCGAAGCTCTTCCGCCAGCAGATCAAGCGCCTGGGCCTTGGACTCCAAGTGAAAGCTGGCGCTCATCAAATGAGCTGCCGTCCGGTTCAGCGCCTGCACATGCCGTTCCCGTGCCATATAAACGCCTTCGGGCTTGGATTGCCAACCCGCCACCTCCAGGAGCCGGTGGCGCAAAGTGTCCAAACCAGCGCCGGTCTTGGCTGACAGCAGCAGACCCGAATCGCGACACGGTCGGTCGATCACATCGGCCTTGTTCCAGATTTCGATCACCGGCACGCTTGCAGATATCATTTCGGCGATAGACCTTGCTATTACTGCGTCTGCAGCTATGTAATCTATAGCATCTTTGCGTGTCAAATCATGCAAAAACACGACCACGTCGGCCGCCTCGATCACGTCCCAGGTACGAGCGATACCTATTTTTTCTATCACGTCATCGCTATCACGCAAGCCTGCAGTGTCAATCACATGAACCGGCACACCTTCGATCTGGATGGTCTGTTGCACTTTATCTCGGGTAGTACCGGCGATCGGAGTCACAATTGCCAACTCAGCCCCTGCAAGCGCATTCAGTAAGGACGACTTGCCGACATTGGGCTGACCGGCGATCACGACCGTGATCCCTTCACGCAGCAGGGCGCCCTGGCTCGCCTTTTGCTGCACTGATTGCAGAGTCTGCTGCAGATTTGATAATTGCCCGTGCGCATCTGCTTGGCGCAGAAAGTCGATTTCTTCTTCTGGAAAGTCCAGCGTCGCCTCCACCAGCATGCGCAAATGAATCAAGGCCTCACGCAAGATATGGATTTCTTGGGAGAAGGCGCCTGACAAAGAGCGGCTGGCACTGCGGGCCGCCGCCTCGGTACTGGCATCAATCAGGTCAGCGATAGCCTCAGCCTGGGCCAGATCAATCTTGTCATTCAGGAAGGCGCGCTCTGAAAATTCACCGGGCAGCGCTGGTCGCAACCCCGCCAGCCGGGGCATCTGACTGACGGGATCAATCTCTGCCCCGGCCTCCAGGCAACGTGCCAGCAACAGTTGCAGTACCACTGGCCCACCATGCGCCTGCAACTCCAACACATCTTCACCCGTAAACGAATGGGGCGCCGGGAAATACAGCGCGATTCCCTGGTCAACCGCCAATTGGCTGCGATCAAGAAACGGTAAGTAGGTTGCCTCACGGGCCCTCAGTTGCCGCCCAAAAAGCGCCTGTATTAAGGGCCCAATACTTTTCCCGCTGACCCGCACAATGCCCACTGCACCCCGGCCGGGGGCGGTGGCAATGGCGACAATTGGGTCTTGATGACGCGGCAGCGACACAGCAACTCAGTCGCAGCTGATCCGCCCCCGTGAAGAATGCACGGAGTTGCTCATTATTTGAAACTAGGCAGATGGAACTTCGGCGGCACGCCCATGCGGGTGTTGATGAGCCATTGCTGCGCGATCGACAGGATATTGTTGGTAATCCAGTACAGCACCAAGCCCGCGGGGAAGAAGAAGAACATCACGCTGAAGGCCAGCGGCATGAACCACATCATCTTGGCCTGCATCGGGTCCGGCGGCGCTGGATTCAGGGATGTCTGCAACACGGTCGTCAGGGTCATCACCAGCGGCAAAATATAAAATGGATCAGGCGAAGAAAGGTCATGAATCCACAGCATCCAGGGTGCGTTGCGCATCTCAACACTGGCGAGAAGCACCCAATACAGGGCGATGAACACTGGAATCTGGATCATGATCGGGAAGCAGCCCCCCATCGGGTTGACTTTTTCCTCGCGGTAGATGCGCATCATCTCTTGTTGCATCTGCTGCGGGTTGTCCTTCAGACGCTCCCGCATTTCGGTGACCTTCGGATTAACCGCCTTCATCTTGGCCATGCTGGCGTAGGCCTTGGCATTGAGCCAGTAAAAGGCCGCTTTCAACAACAACACCAGGGCCACAATGGACCACCCCCAGTTGCCGATAAAGCTTTCAAGCGCATGGAGCAACCAGTACAGCGGCTTGGCCAAAATGGTGAGCCAGCCATAGTCCTTGACCAACTCCAGCCCAGGCGTCAGCGACTCAAGCACTTTTTCTTCCTGCGGGCCAGCAAAGAATCTTGCCTCCACGGACTTGCTGGCGCCGGGCGCAATGTTGTCCAAGGGGGTAATCATGCCCACCGCATACAGGTTGGTATCAACCTTGCGCAGGAACAAATCGCGCTTGATGCCGTCGCCCAGCAACCAGGCGCTGGCAAAGTAATGCTGGACCATGGCCACATAGCCGTTTCCCGCTGTCTTTTCGACATCGACCTTGTTGTCTTCAATGTCCTTGAAGGCGACCTTCTGGTATTTCTTAGCCTCGGTGTAGATCGCCGGGCCGGTGAAGGTGGAATAGAACTTGGACTCTCCCAGCGGTTTGGTGCCATCGCGCACCAACTGCAGGTACAACTGTGGCGACACCACAGCAGCACCGACGTTCACCACCTCGTGCTTGACCGCCACCGCGTAGGTGCCACGGGTGAAGGTAAAGGTTTTTACCAGTTTGACGCCGCCAAGCTCCGGGGATTCGAACCGGATAACCAGTTGATTGCTGCCGTCTTGGAGTGTGCGCTCACCCGGTGCGACGGTCATGACGGTCTTGTGCGTCGGGAAAGTGCCCCCTGCCGCCCCGGCAATCAGGCCAGTTTGCGCCATGTAGGTATGGTCTTTGTTGTTCTCCAGCAAAACAAAGTTTTTGCTCTTGTCAGCCATGTCGACGTGCTTGACAAACTCGGTTTGTACCACCGACGCGCCTTCGGTATCAAACGTGAGCTTGAGTACATCGGTCGTCACGACCAAGCGCTCGTGGGCTGCGGCAGTCGCGTCAGTTTTTGAGGTCAATTCAGCTGCAGCCCCCGTCATGTTTGCGTCAACAGCTACAGTATTTGCAGTAGGAACCCCCGCTGGCACACTGGACGCAGGCACCGGCGGGTGGGCCGTTGCCGCCGTGTTGGACGCACTGGGGAAAAAAGTAGCTTTGTGGCCATTAAAAACCTGCCACTGATCCCACAGCAAAACCATGGAAAAGCCAAAAATCACCCACAAAATGGTGCGGCGAATATCATTCATGAAGACTTCTTTTCAGAGGAAGGGTTTATCAGTTGGGTAAACAACTGGGATTTGAATCGGGGTTTTTCACTCGGAACCGGATCAGAACCGCCCGCGCACCAGGGATGACAACGTGCGAGTCGCGTCAGCGTCAAATAACTGCCCGCTGCCGCGCCATGCGTTTGCAGGGCCTGCAAGGAATAGGCAGAACAAGTCGGCTCAAATCGGCAGGCTGAACCCAGCCACGGGCTGAGCAGCAACCGGTAGCCCCTGACCAAACCGACCAGCAAGGCCTTGATCATGAAGCACCATCCTTCAAAGCAAGGCCTTGCGACCGCGCCGTTGCCCGTGCAAACAGTTGCTGCAACTCCTGCCGAACAGCCGACTTGAGTTCATCGGACGTGGCGCTGATGAAATGTTGACGGTCAAAAGCGGCGCGTAAGCGCACAACGTGGGCAGCCACCGGAAGCGTTGTTGCATAGTCGGCGCTTACGCTATAGATCTGACGCTTGATAGCATTGCGCGTGACAGCCCGTTTCGCCCAGCGTTTGGCCACCATGGCACCTAGCCACACGTCGCTCAAAGCAAAAAGTACCGGGTTACATGTCATGGCCGACGCCAGTGTCTCATTCCTGGCCGCCAGGCCATCCAACGCAACGCAGTGCAAAGCGAAGTGTGCCGTTCGAGCCACCGTGCTGCCAGCCAACACAGCCTGAAACTGACTTCGCGTCTTCAGTCGCTGCAATTTGAAGCGACGCCAGAACTGCAAATCACAGTTGCAAACTATGCGAGTGGTCAGACTTAGACCGCCAGACGCTTGCGCCCTTTGGCGCGGCGGGCATTGATCACAGCGCGGCCGCCACGGGTTTTCATGCGAACCAGAAAACCGTGAGTGCGGGCGCGACGAATCTTGGAGGGTTGGTAAGTGCGTTTCATTTTGAAAATCCTAAAGGGCTCAATGACGGCCCGCAAATTTTCTAAAAATTACCGGGCCGCTGTCTTAACTCCCCCAATACATTTAGAGGAACCGGTGATTATCGCAAACTTTCCAGGCTCCGGCAAATTCTCTCTTGAACCGCCTTGAACGCGTAGCCTGCCGCGTTCAACATGAGCATGCGTTAGCAGCCTTCCTCGGCTTGTGGACAAACGCTTGATAAATTACAATTCAGACTGCGCCAATCTACAACTATCCACAGAAATCAATAACAATATGACAGAGGGACAATACGCCAACCATCCCGATTTCAAGGGCACTGGCGATGGGCAAAGCCTGTGGCAAACCTGCGTTGATCAACTGGCACAGGAACTTCCGGAACAGCAGTTCAACACCTGGATCAAACCGCTATCGGCACAGGTCACGGACGACCTGACCCAAATCACCATCTTTGTTGCCAACCGGTTCAAGCTGGATTGGATCAGGGCCCAGTACAGCAAACGTATTGCCAGCCTGCTGGAAATGTTTTCGGGTCAAACCATACATTTGGAGTTAGCGCTTGCTCCCCGCGAGATTATTGCCAGGAGCCAGCTTACTCATCGTTCGATGGAGCCCATTCCGATGGATGGCGTGGCCGAATTAGGAGAGGACCGAAATTCGAGCAGTCTTAAAAACCGGCTCAACACGGCCCTGACCTTTGACACCTTGATTGAAGGGACTGCCAACCGCATGGCACGTGCGGCGGCGATGCACGTAGCGGGTATGCCGGGACACCTGTACAACCCGCTTTTCATCTACGGCGGCGTTGGCTTGGGCAAGACTCATTTAATGCATGCCGTCGGCAATCAACTGCTCGCTGACCAGCCAACCGCCAAAGTTCTCTACATCCATGCCGAGCAATTTGTATCTGATGTGGTTAAGGCGTATCAGCGCAAGACTTTTGATGAATTTAAAGAGCGTTATCACTCACTGGATTTGTTGCTGATTGATGACGTTCAGTTTTTTGCCAACAAGGAACGTACGCAAGAAGAATTTTTCAACGCCTTCGAGGCTTTGCTGGCCAAAAAGTCGCACATTGTGATGACCAGCGACACCTATCCGAAAGGCCTGACAGACATTCATGAGCGCCTGGTGTCACGTTTTGATTCCGGATTGACGGTAGCGATCGAACCTCCCGAACTGGAAATGCGGGTCGCCATTCTGATCAACAAAGCACGGGTTGAGGGCATTGTGATGCCGGAAGAGGTGGCATTTTTTGTGGCCAAGAATGTGCGCTCCAATGTGCGCGAACTCGAAGGCGCGTTACGCAAAATTCTGGCCTACTCCCGGTTCAACCAGAAAGATATCTCGATCTTGCTGGCACGCGAGGCATTGCGCGACCTGCTTTCGATCCAGAACCGCCAGATTTCAGTCGAAAACATCCAGAAAACCGTGGCTGACTACTACAAGATAAAAATTGCGGATATGTATTCCAAGAAACGGCCAGCCAGCATCGCCCGGCCGCGCCAGATTGCCATGTACCTGGCCAAGGAACTGACGCAAAAAAGTCTTCCCGAAATTGGCGAATTGTTTGGTGGACGAGACCACACCACTGTCTTGCATGCGGTACGAAAGATCGGTGGTGAGCGCCAGCAAGTGACCGAGTTGAACCAACAGCTTCATGTACTGGAGCAGACGCTCAAAGGCTGACTACCGGAATAAAAATGGGAAAATGGCAAAGTTAAAAATTTTTGCCCCCTATTCGTTAATGATTTGAATTGCAGATATTAAAAAGAGGTTGACATGATTGTTCTGAAGGCAACACAAGACAAAGTTTTATCGGTTTTGCAATCGGTAGCGGGCATCGTTGAACGTCGGCACACCCTGCCTATCCTGGCCAATGTGTTGATTCGCAAAACAGGCTCTTCGCTGCAACTTACCACCAGCGATCTTGAAATTCAAATTCGCACCACGGCAGAGCTCGATGGCGACACAGGCGATTTCACCACCACCGTGGGGGCGCGCAAGTTGATTGATATTTTGCGCACCATGCCCGCGGATCAAACCGTGTCGCTGGAGTCAAGTGCCGCCAAGCTCATCCTCAAAGGTGGCAAAAGCAAGTTCACACTGCAAACCATGGCCGCCGAGGACTTTCCACTGGTGCAGGAAGCGGCCAGCTTCGGCCCGGTGTTTAGTGTGCCGCAAAAAACGTTGAAAGATTTGCTAAGCCAGGTCTCATTTGCCATGGCGGTGCACGACATCCGCTACTATTTGAACGGCATTCTGTTCGTCGCCGAAGGCAGCCAGCTCAGTCTGGTGGCCACCGACGGTCACCGCCTAGCTTTTGCTTCCGCCACGCTGGATGTGGAAGTACCCAAGCAGGAAGTGATTCTGCCGCGCAAAACCGTCATTGAGCTGCAGCGTTTGCTCTCCGACACGCAGGGCGCCATTGAGATGCAGTTTGCCAACAACCAAGCCAAGTTCAGCTTTGATGGCATGGAGTTTGTCACCAAGCTGGTCGAAGGCAAGTTCCCGGACTACAACCGGGTCATTCCCAAAAATCACCAGAACAGCATCACCCTGGGCCGCAGCGCTTTGCTGGCAACATTGCAGCGCACCGCCATCCTGACCAGTGAAAAATTCAAAGGGGTGCGCCTGAACATTGACCCTGGCACCCTGCGGGTGGCGTCCAACAACGCCGAGCAGGAAGAAGCAGTGGACGAGCTCGATATCGATTACGGCGGCGACAGCATTGAGATCGGCTTCAACGTGACCTATCTGATTGATGCGCTGACCAATATGAGCCAGGACATGGTGCGACTGGAACTGTCTGACGGCAACAGTTCGGCCTTGTTCACCATTCCCGACAACGCTACCTTCAAATATGTGGTGATGCCGATGCGAATTTGACGCCGCAAAATTAGTGGCAATACCTTGCCCAGGCGCATGATGAGCAAGAAGTTCATTGCGAGTTTGGTCATTCAAGAGTTAAAGAAATTATTGAAACCTTGTGGGACAGACCGCAGCTACGCGCAGCGAGCGAGTTCTGTCCTCAAATGATTAGAGATAAGCCATGACCGAAGAAAACAAGCCAGTTCAGCTCCCCGAGAACGAGGTCAACGGCGCAGATGCCGTTCATACAGGTGAGGGCGCCAGCGATAGCTCAAACTTCCAACCCACCATTGATGCACACCAGATCGGCGCGTCCGAGGCCTACGGAGAAGGCTCGATTCAGATTCTGGAAGGGCTGGAGGCGGTGCGCAAGCGCCCCGGCATGTACATCGGCGACACCTCGGATGGCACCGGATTGCACCACTTGGTGTTCGAAGTGGTGGACAACTCGATCGACGAGTCGCTGGCCGGGCACTGTGACGACATTCTGGTCACGATCCACTCCGACAACTCAGTCAGCGTGGTCGACAACGGGCGCGGTATTCCAACCGGCGTCAAAATGGACGACAAGCACGAGCCCAAGCGCTCGGCGGCTGAGATCGCCCTGACCGAGCTGCATGCAGGCGGCAAGTTCAACCAGAACAGCTACAAAGTCTCCGGCGGCCTGCACGGCGTCGGCGTGAGCTGCGTGAACGCCTTAAGCAAAATGTTGCGCCTCACCATCCGCCGTGATGGCAAAGTGCATGTGATGGAGTTCAGTAAAGGGTTTGTGCAAAACCGCGCCATTGAGGTGGTGAACGGCGTAGAGGTATCGCCCATGAAGGTGATTGGCACGACCGAAAAGCGCGGCACCGAGGTGCACTTTCTGCCTGACTCTGATATCTTCCAGCAAAACAGTGATTTTCACTATGAAATCCTGAGCAAACGCCTGCGTGAGTTGAGCTTTCTCAACAACGGCGTGCGTATCCGACTCAAAGACGAGCGCAGCGGCAAGGAAGACGATTTTTCAGGTGCCGGGGGCGTGCGTGGTTTTGTGAACTTCATCAACAAAGGCAAAACCGTTCTCAACCCCAACATCTTCCATGCGCTGGGGGACCGCCAAAGCGATCAAGACACCAACATCGGTGTTGAAGTGGCCATGCAGTGGAACAGCGGCTACAACGAACAAGTTCTGTGTTTCACCAACAACATCCCGCAGCGCGACGGCGGCACCCACCTGACCGGCCTGCGCGCCGCCATGACGCGCGTCATCAACAAGTACATTGACGACAGTGAACTGGCCAAAAAAGCCAAGGTTGAGGTCTCGGGCGATGACATGCGCGAAGGCC
>DATCIC010000154.1:0-12586 GCA_036508025.1 Rhodoferax sp.
AATCGAACACGAAATAGGTCAAGTCATGGCCGATGGCGCCTATGACGGCGAGCCAACCTACGAAACCATTGCGCAACGTGATCCACAGATCGAAGTCGTCATACCGCCGCGCGTGACGGCGCAGCACAGCGCGCAATTCGAGACAGATCCCACCACGCGCGACACGCACCTGCTCATGATCCAGAGTCTGGGTCGGTTGGATTGGCAGGAAGCCTGCGGCTACGGCCACAGCGTGCGCTGGTGGAGACCACGATGGGCCGCTACAAGGCCATCATCGGGCCACGGCTGCGTGCGCGCGACTGGCGGGGCCAACGTACTGAGGCGGCCGTTGCCGTGGCAGTGCTCAACCGCATGCTGGGTGCCGGACGCCCGAACTCCGTCCGCACTTCAACCGTGGCGGCATAAGCCGCTCTGGGGTTGGGGTAACCTCGTCTTCAGCGTGATCCGTGCAACAACGCCGTCCAGTTGCTCAAACCGATTGGTGCTGGCCAAGGGTAGCCACTCAATGACTTTCAAGCAGCCGCCTGTGCTTTCTTGGCCCATGCGGCCCGCCGCTTGGCACTGGTGGCCTTGACAGCCTCATTGGATACCCATTTGGTGTTGGAATCGTTGGCCTCGGCCAGGCCCTGCTCGACCTGGGCGCGAAACCACATATCATGCGCAGCGGCCTCGTGAGCGCGTTTCATGCGCTCCGATGTGTCGGCACGGCGGACGATGGTCACAGTCGGATCAAACTGCCGCGTGTCGGTCCTGAATTGATCGATCCCGATTTGTTTGAGGTAGCTGGCCAGCGTGTCGAACTTTTTAAAGATACGCACCTGACCACGCTTGACAGCAAGCGCCCGCTCGGCGGTTCCGTACTGGAACACTACTCCCCAGCCGCCTGGCTGGCCGATGACACTGGCCCCACGGATCGCGCCCGCGTCCGCCAGGTGCTCCAGGGTGGCATGGTCGATGGTTTCTGCTGTAGTTGACATCATTTGTCCTTTTGGGTTGTTGTCATGTGATTAATAATAACCCAAATAGTAGCAATCTGGGTTCAATCATCCACTGTGGCTATTTTTGCCCAAGCCCCAAAAAATAAAGTTTCGCCGACACATTGCCTTTAGGCTCGGTCATCGCGACTTCATATAGGCCGCAAACAGCGCCCCATTAAGATCCTTCAAGTCTTTTCGTTGGATGACAATGTCATGGTGTCGGCCCTGCCGTTCTAGACCAAGTAACTCGATCATGAGACGCATGCCACGCTCTGGCGCGCTGTGATTTGATGGCTGTGCCAGAGCAAATGCCGCTGCAAAATTTGGCTGGTCAGTCAGTGCCCATGCACCAAGCCATGCCAAGTCATCGCTGTTCTCGTAACCCTCGAATTGAACCTCAAATTTTCTTACAAGCTGGGTAAGTAACGGGTCGCGCACCGCTGTCACCACGCCCTCCAAACGACTTGGCGATATCCAGGCAAGCTCTGCCAACATGCCAAGATTGGCCTGAAGTCCGGTGAGCGCCAGATTCGCGTGGAGCATCCAGCTCAATGGTGCTGGCTTTCTTCGCCACGATTCGATGGTTTTCACGGCCATGATGGCCGCAGCCCAATCGGCGATATGCAGCCAAAGCGCTGCGCTGTGATCCATAGGCGATTGCGCTCGCCATGGCAGGGCCGCAGCGCCAGTAGCCAGATTCTTCCAAATCGGCACAACCCAGACTTGCCCAGCCCTTTGTCCAAGCACCCTTTGAGCGGCAGGCTCCACCGATGTCGACAGCCATAGTCGCGTGTGGGCCAATTCATCATGGGTGTTGATGCGTACAGCTGGTTTCTGGATCGCTGAAATCATCTGATCGAGGTCCGGGAGGCCTGCCGCATCAGGGTATTCCTGCGCCAAAACAGCTCGGGTTTGCAAGGCCGCCGCAATATCTCTGCGCTCCAGCGCTTGGACAACGTCATTCTTCAGCATGACGTCTCGACTGTGTTCAAAGATGTCGAGCTGCATAGGATTCAGTCCGTCAATCCGATCGATTCCCATAAAAAGGCGTAGGACACAGGCGCACGGTGTGCAAGTGCGGCTTGCTCTTCTTCGCCCGACTCATAGCTTCGAATCAACCCTTTGACCCGCTCCAACCCAGCGGGTGTTTGCATGGCTTGTCGTGGGGTCAAATTCCCCAGCATGCCAATCGGTTCGTTGGCCCAGTTGGCGTACAGCTGCCCAATGGTCTTCTCCATGAACTCATCGAGCGCTTCGGAATCAATATTAATGTCCGCACCATGACCGGCAAACGGTTCGCCGCCACCATTGATCATGATGTCCCTGGGGTCAGCTGACTGACGATGCAAATACTGCACGCAGTCGCCCACAACTTCCTCAAACCAAGCACGTCCCGTGGCTGCAAATGCCAGCGTTTTTGTGAATAGTTCAACCTGATTTGGCAATTTTCCTATATTGATAGTGACCATCGGGCGCAGTTGGCCGTCCGCGCACTCCAGCACCTGATCCCAGCCGTCTTCACGGCTGCCATGAACGTCAGCACATTTGCGCAGCGCTTGTTCCAACGCCTTCCAATCCTTGACCAGATAATGGTCCGTCACCAGCTGTAAAGGTTCGCCCGAATAGGCATCCATCATCATGGGAATCGGTGGCGGGGCCACCCATTGCTGCAACCACATAGCCATGATGTCGATTCCAAGGGATTGGACTTGCCGTCGTTCGTGCTTGAATTCTTCAGCGATAGCTTGCAGTCGTTCCCCCACACTCTGGCTTGCCAGCATTGAGAATGGATAGGCTGCACCAGAGAGCTCGTAATGGGTGTCAACGCGCATGATGCGGCACCCTAAACACTCCCCGGTCTTCAACGATTGCGTGCCAGTGCGCTCGCGCACGACGATGGGCATCTCGTGCGGACTCAATACGTCACACAGCGTCATTTGCGCGCCGGGTATAACGTCGGTCACGTCGTACAGCCGCAACGGGTTGTTTTCCAGTTGCATGAGCCAGTTGCGTTGAACCGCAGTCATGCGCGGGCCACTGGTGCCCAGAAGATACTCTGGAACTCGCCTCTTTTCACCTTTAACCAGTATGCTGCCCTCTGCCAGCAGCCATTCACTGAGGTTGATCAGAATGGCGGTATTTGTCTCTGCGTCCAACTCGCTCAGCACTTCAAACTCGTCCTGGGTCAGCAGCTCTTCGAGCAGACTCTCAATTGCCACGTGCCAGGTCTTGCGGTGGTTGCGATTGAGCCAATCCAAAAGGATTCGCGCGGTATCAGCGTGTTCTGCGGGCTCTTGGCTGTAGTCGCTTTTGAGGCAACAGTGCTTGTATTTTTTGCCGCTGCCGCAGTGGCACAGATCGTTGCTACGTAATGTCATGACAGACACCTTCGGTTTCGTCTCGTGAATTCACATGTGTCGGTGCTCCTGTCTCCTGCAAAGGACACGCACATGACAGGAGCTGCCCAGCAGCCTTGGGGAAACGGGTGGGCTACTGTTGGCGCGGCGCAAACGCGTTCCCCATCTGCCTTGCACGCTTGACCTCATCGGTGTGCAGGTAAATCGAGGTTGTGGCAACCGACGAATGCCGCAGATTATCGCGCACCGTGGTCAGCTCGGCACCGCGCGCCAGCGCATGCGTGGCGGGTTCTGTCGCAGTAAGCGTAAACGACAATCCGGGTCATGCTTGATTTCCGCAAAAGTTTGATCAACGGCACCTTGAACAAGGTTCTCAAACGGTTTCACTATCCGCTGGAAGTGATGCTCACATGCGTACGCTGGTACGTGGCCTACCCAAACACTGATCACGGCCCTCATCCAGGCCCGCCTGAGCGGGCAGCCGCTGCGTGCCGCTGAATGGGTCACCGCGGTCCACAGCGAGGCCGAGGCCTACTCGGTTCAGGATGACGTGGCCGCGGCACTTGGCTGGGCCGAAGGTCCGCTGGTGCGGCACTGGAAGTCCGGCGGCGCCACCCGATCTGGCCCATTCAACCATGCGCCCTTGGACCCGGCGGCCATCAATCCAGCGAGTAAGACTTGGCCGCTGCTGGGCGTGGAGGCCGAGGTGGCGCTGCGCCTGGGCCGCGATGTCAGCCCCGAGGCGGGCACGTGCCATGGAGTCCGACACCGCCGGGGACTGGGTCGATGCGATGGCCGTCGCGGTGGAGTTGGTGGCCTCGCGCTGGACCGAGGGGCTGGCCGCGCCGGAGCTTCTGCGCATGGCGGAGCATCAATCGAATGCCGGTCTGACGCCGGTCATCTGCACCGGCAGTCATTCACTGAACGACCCGGCCTGGCTTCTGCCCGCCTGGTTGCAACATCTGACCCGCCATGGGACTACGGTTGCGGCCGGCAGCGTGGTGACCACCGGCTCCTGGGTCGGCTGCCTCCCTATCCAGCCGGGTGATCGCGTCAGCGTCGACTTTGCGGGCCTGGGTAATTTGACGGTATGGCTGTAGCCGGGCAGCCGACAGGGCAGGCAACATTGCCTAATTTGGCCTGCCGGTATCGTCCGCGACTTTCCATTCACTCCGCTACCCATAAACTCCTGGGGTGTCCCAAGCAACCCCCGATCAGCGCTAGTGAAGCCAAAAGTCGCAATTTCAAATGCAATGCAACGCCGATTAGCGGTGGCCCACCGGCACGTCCGAATGCGTGTATTTCGGCTGCCCGCAGTTTGGCGTGGCATGTTATGGGTGGCGTTAAGCGGCCTGGTGTTTACCCTTCTCAACACGATCGTACGAAACATCACCCTGTCTCTGGATCCGTTTCAATCGCAGTTCTTGCGATATTTGTTTGGCGTGGTGGCCATGTTGCCGCTACTGTGGCGTCAAGGCTTGAATGCCTATCGTCCGGTTAATTTACGCGGCCAGTTTGGGCGTGGCGCGGTTCATACTGTGGGCCTGATGCTTTGGTTCACGGCATTGCCGCATATAGGGCTGGCCGACATGACGGCGATTGGCTTTACTGGTCCGATTTTCATCATGATTGGCGCAGCATGGTTTTTGGGCGAGGATATGCGCGCAGATCGCTGGGTCGCGGCAATGATCGGCTTTGCAGGTGTACTGGTGGTGGTTGCCCCCAAACTCACTGGTCAGGGTGGCTGGTATTCCTTGGTCATGCTGGCATCGGCACCGGTCTTTTCTGCCTCCTTTTTGATGACAAAGACGCTTACCCGTTACGAAAAACCGGGTGTGATAGTGCTGTGGCAAGCCATATCAGTGACCCTCTTGAGTTTGCCATTGGGTCTGATAAATTGGTCGTCTCCGACAGCATGGCAATGGCTGGGATTTGTGACTGCAGGCGTATTGGGCTCACTCGGTCACTACTGTCTCACACGCGGGTTTCGCGTCGCCGACATCTCAGCCACACAGTCCTTGCGCTTTCTTGACTTGATCTGGGCGTCGTTGATGGGTTGGTTGGTATTTTCCGATGTGCCCAGCCAGACCACCTTACTTGGTGCCTTGGTCATTCTGGCGTCTACGGTGTGGATTGCTCGACGCGAACATCGACGTTGATGATCAAGTAATTGAACTACCCTACTGAGCAGCCTACGGCCTGTTCATGGTCGAAAGTTCAACTTCAAATCCAATGTCAGGTATGGAGCATGTCGTGCACCCGGATCGCAGCGCAATGTACATCTCTACATTGCGCTGCCTATGCACAGTTTGAAACCATGTACAGTTGGTAGGCTGGTCAGAGTTGATTCACGAGCTGCAGGGGCATGGCAAGCCGGTGTAATACCTTTTCATAGTTTCTGGGTTTTTGAGGCAGTCGCAAAGCCGCGTCCGTACAGGGCAAGGGTTCAATGTCACGCCCCTCGATTGGGCACACTCAGTTACGCCGCTCACTCCAGCTCACGACACTCCGGTGTAGCCGCACTGACGGGGCGCAATTGTCACGAAACTATGTACAGGTGTGGTTTCCACATTTCCTCCATCAAGCCAATGAAAATGCGGTCGTTGCCAACTGAGCAAAGCCATTGTGCGCATAGTTTCAAACTGTGCATAGGCAAGCGGGAGGAGTCATTCAGTTGCGCTGTCTGTTGGAATATAGTTCAGGCAGCGAATTTGCTCAAGCGACCTGATTGACTTAAAAACCTGCGTGTTTATTTTTTCTGGAACTGTTATGGACCTTGATGCTGAGAGAGTTTCGTAGAAACCAATATTTCATGCGGTTCTCAATGACTTTTCAGTTCCAATTTTGCAGTGACAAACACCATGTTAGGGAGACAGGTTTCTGTCTCCCTAACATGGTGTTTGGCGCCTTAATGACATCAAGCGTGCGAGCTTGGCCTGACCATCGGTCAAAGGAATTTCAAGAGGTACTCTCATGCATGAGTTGGAACTGAACAAGGCCTTTACCCTGATGGAATCAGGGCCTGTTGTCCTGGTGACGACACATGATGGACAGAAAGACAACATCATGACGATCTCCTGGACCATGGTGATGGATTTCACTCCAGTCTTTGCCATCACCACGGGTGAATGGAATCACTCTTTCGCGGCGTTGCGAAAAAACAGGGAATGCGTCATTGCCATTCCCACGGTTGATATGCTGGATAAGGTGGTCGGTATAGGGACTTGCTCGGGAAAAGACACAGACAAGTTTGCCAAGTTCAAGCTCACACCTGTGCAGGGCAAAGTCGTCAAGCCGCCCTTAATCCAGGAGTGCCTCGCCAACATAGAGTGCAAGGTCATGGACATCGTTGAAAAGCACAACATTGTCGTGTTAGAGGCAGTTGCGGCATACATCGATACCACGCGCAAGGAGAAGCGCATGGTTCATGCTGTTGGTGACGGAACGTTCATTGTTGATGGGCGCAAGATTGACCGCAGGAAGATGATGGCCTCCAAGCTCCCTTACGGCGTTTAGCGTTTATTAGCCAGTTACGAGGAAATCCTGGGAGCCGAAATGAAAAGTGCGGCGGTGCCCAATTCAAACGTTGAATGTCAGTTATCGGCAAAGTCGAATGACCGAAACCAGCTTGGAGTCAGTCGCAGTCGCCGATACCTGACGCTCAGCCTCGGTGTGATTGCGCTCAGCCAGGATCGGGATGGCTCTTCGGCACTGTTGCCAGCGCCGCCAATATTCAACCGCCACACGCCAAGTGTTGATCTGTACTTGTACCGTCTCTTCAATCCGGTGGCCATAGCCGCCCGCCATAGTCATGGCCAGGGGCACACGCCGCTGCCAAGCCCAGTCGAACACACGACGGTCACGCGCTTGGAGGCCGTCGTAACTGAGCTTCAGGCGGCCCAGACGGTCTCCTTCAAAAGGGTCGGCAGCTGCGAGATAGATCACCAGGGATGGCTTGAAGCGGCTGCCCAGGGCAAGCAGTGCCTGCTCCAGCGCTTGCAGGTAGTCAGCGTCGCCGCAGCCGTCTGGCAGGTGTTGCGGCCAGTGCCAAATTGACCAGGTGTGCCGAGAATCGGTGACCACCCGACTAGCGGAGAATTCTGAGTGTCTATGCGAGCGGCAGGGCCACTGTCCCCGGTCAGTCAAAATCGGTAGGGGTGGTCAAATTGACATCGGCCACAACACACCAGAAGTAACGCTGCAGTCGAAGCACTGGTGCTGGACTACGCCGCCCACGCCGCGTTTGAGGAAGCAGAGTTCTTGCCTTTGTGCAAGACCATTTTGGAACGCACCAAGTCGCACGTGCGCATCGCCGATTTGTCTCATAAGGGGACTTGGTCACCTACGGTTCCCGTGCCCTTGTAACCACCACAGCCCGCGCCGCTGCGGGGGCTTCAAACAAAGACGGCTGTCAGGGCGCGATTGCACGCTTGAGGGCCCGCGCAATAGGCAGCGGCAGATTGGCCAGCGATTGCAGCAGGTGCGGCAACACGCGCAGTTTTAGCCCGGTCAAGCTCGGGGGCACGATGGCCTCAATGAGATGCGGGCCCGGGGTGCGCAGTGCGTGCTCGAAAGCCGCCAAAAACTCTTCGGTGGTGGTGGCGCGTTTGGAGGCCACACCCATACCCTCCCCCAAGCGCACAAAATCAATCGGTGGCGTGCGCAGGTCGAGCTGGGCTTTGGCCTTGTCGCTGGCACCGACCGCACCTACGCGCTGCAACTCGACGTTGAGGATGGCGTAGGAGTGGTTGTTGAAGATGATATTGATGACGTCGAGCTTCTCGCGCGCCATGGTCCACAAGGCCTGGATGGTGTACATGGCCGAACCGTCGCCGGCCAGGGCAATCACCTTGCGCTGCGGGCAGGCAATGGCCGCACCCACGGCGTTGGGCAGGCCCTGGCCAATGGCGCCGCCCGTGAGCGTGACCACATCGTGGCGGGGCGCGCCCGCGGTGTACATGGCCAGCATGATGCCGGAGGTCTGCGCTTCGTCCACGATGATGGCGTTTTCCGGCATCAGCTGCCCAATGGCCTTGCAGACCTTGTCGGCGGTGAATTTGCCACGCGGAAGGCCCGGGCGCTTGGGTGCCTGCAGTACGGGCGTAGCCTGCTCGGCACCGACGGCCTTGGACAGCTTGTCCAGGCTACCGGTCACGTCCTGCGTGTATGACGCCAAGGTGTGCAACTGGCAGCCGTCAGGCACCAGGTAGCTCTTCTTGCCAGGGTAGGCGAAGAACGAAACGGGCGCCTTGGCATCCACCAGGATCAAGTGGTCCAGCCCGGCCAACTGCACCGACGCCAGCTCGGCTAGGTAGGCGATACGCTCCACCGGTGGCAAGCCCGCACCGCGCTCAAGGCGCGTGGGGAAGACTTCGGCAAACAGCTTGGCACCGGTCTCGGCGGCGATGCGTGCCAGCGCCATCAACGCGGGGGCACGCAAGGCGCGGCCCCCCAGCAGAATGGCCTTCTTGCCTTCGCCTTGCAGGGCCAGGGCGATGGCCGCCACGGTGGCGTCGTCCGCCGCCGCTGGCGGGATGAGGATGGGCGGCGCTGCGGGCACGCCGCCTTCGCCCCATGACACGTCGGCCGGCAGGATCAGCGTGGCGACCTGCCCCGGCGGGCCCATGCAAGCGCCAATGGCCTCGGCCGCGTCTTTGCACAGGTCCTGCGTACTCTTGGAGGTGCGCACCCAAGGCGACACATTGCGCGCCACGGTTTCGATATCCGACTGCAGTTGCACGTCGTACTGCACGTGGTGGGTGGCGTGGTCGCCCACGATGTTCAGTATGGGCACCCGGCCCTTGCGTGCGTTGTGCAGGTTGGCCAGGCCATTGCCCAGGCCGCAGCCCAGGTGCAGCAGCGTGGCGGCGGGCTTGTCGGCCATACGGCCGTAGCCGTCGGCCGCGCCGGTGGCTACGCCTTCGAACAAGGCCAGCACCGCGCGCATTTCGGGCACGGTGTCGAGCGCGGCCACGAAATGCATCTCGGACGTGCCGGGGTTGGTAAAGCAGGTGGTGATGCCGGCATCGACCAGGGTTCGGATCAGGGCATTAGCGCCATTGGACATTGGGGGCTCCTCAGAATTTTTATAGGGAAATGCGGACAGGTCTCAGAGGCCGCGACCTGTATTGATGGAACATGCCGCAGCACGCGCCGTGAGAATGCAGCCGGGCAGGAAGGTGCCCTCCAGCGAACGTTTGCCACTGGCACCGCCGCCGCCAAAGCCCGCCGCCTCGCCCACGCAGTACAAGCCCGGCATCGGTTGGCCTGCGGCATTGAGCACGCGGCTTTGCAGATCGGTCTGCAAGCCGCCCAGGCTCTTGCGGGTGATGAGCTGCATCTGGATGGCGATGAAGGATCCGGCTCCCGGCTTTTGCAGCGGCGCCGGTTTGCAGGTGCGCAACTTGTCCGGCCCCCAGTGGCGAGCATGTTCAATGCGGCGAATCTGGTCGTCATTGACCACAGAGTCGCCGCGTGAGAAGTTGGCGTCAAACGCATCGGCGGTGTGCTGCAGTACCTCGGGTTTCACTTCCTGCGTGCCGGTCAGTGCATTCATCTTGGCGCATAGCCCGGCCAAGGTGTCGTCCACCAGAAAGTGTTTGCTCTCAGCCGCCATTTGCTTGACCAGACGGTGGTTGCCCAGCAGTGTTTCCTTCAGGAACAGGGGGAACTGCAAATCGCGGATACGCTGGTTGTGCTCCGACCCAGAGATGGCGAACTCCTTGACGGCGATGCGCCAGTTCATCAGCTGCCAGGTGTAGGGCTTCTCTTGTGCGGCGACCCGCTGGCACAACTCGTGGGTGTCAAAGCCCGTGACCAGCGGTTGCGGGCCGATGCGCTCGCCCTTGTGGTTGAGCCACAGGGCCGACTTGCAGGGAATGGCCGACAGGCCATGGCCCGCGAAATGCGGCTGCGGGTGGGGAAAGCCGGCGGCATAGTTCCACATCTCGCCCGCATGGGTAATGTTCCCGCCCAGCCCGGCTACCAGGTGGTGCAGCTTGCCGTCGGCAAACGGGTGCGCCCCATTCAACAGGGTGGCGGGCAGGGGGCGGCTTTGGACCCAATTGGCGCGCGTCTCTTCGTGGCTGCCGTTGATGCCGCCCATAGCCAGCACCACCGCTTGCGCATTGAAACGTACCTCCTGACCGGTGGCTTCGTTGATGCCGGTGGCACCGGTGACCGTGCCGTTCTGCGCGTCCAACGCGGTAATGCGATGGCGGCTGAGCAGGTTCAAACGCTTGCCCGTGCTGGCCTGCTGCATGACTTCGATCATGCGCAGCGTGAGGTGGCGCGAGGTGCCCCACACCACGTGGTAACGCGGCAGGGTGTTGCCGTCGCCTTGCATGCCACGCTCCACCCAATTGACGGCGGGCATGAACTTGAGGCCGTGGTCGATCACCCAGTCGTACACCTGTTCGCGCGAGTGTTCCACGTAATAGCTGGCCCACTGGCGCGGCAGCACATCGTCCTCACCCAGTTCGCCAAAGCGCAGCCAGTCGGCCAAGGCTAATTCGGGTGAATCCTTGAGCTTCATACGCCGCTGCAGCGGCGTGTCCACCAGCGCCATGCCGCCAAAGGCCCACAGCGCCAGACCGCCCAGGCGCTCGGGCGTGTCGCGGTCCACCAGCGTGACACTTTTGCCCGCACGCAGGCATTCGATGGCCGTCACGATGCCGGCCAGGCCACCCCCGACCACCAGCACATCGGACTGATAACTTGCTGTTGTCATGCCGGCCTCCTTCAGCTTTTGTAGCTGTCGTCGAGTTTGTCGATCTTGCGGATCAGCGAGGGCCAGACAAACGCGCCGCCCAGGCCGCCGGTCTGCACCCGCATGGCCTCGGCCACGCCCTTGACGATGAGCGGGTTGACTTCGGTCAGGGCACCCCCGGCCTGCGCATCGATCTGGATGCGGCAGGTATTCTCAAAGGTGTACATGCTGAGGAAGGCATCTGCAATGGTCTTGCCCACCACCAGCAAGCCGTGGTTGCGCAGCATCAGAAAATTGGCGCTGCCCATATCGGCCTGCAGCCGCACCTTTTCGTCATCGCGAATGGCCACGCCTTCGTACGCGTGGTAGGCCAGCGAGGCCAGTACAAAAGTGGACTGCTGGCTGATGGGCAACACGCCGCACTGTTGTGCACTCACCGCCACACCCGCACGGGTGTGGGTGTGCAACACGCAACCGGCATCGGCACGTGCCGCATGCACCGCGCTGTGGATCACAAAACCGGCGGGGTTCACGGGGAAGGGCGTGTCAATGACCTTGTTGCACTGCTCATCCACCTTCACCCGCGAGCTCGCGGTGATCTCGTCAAACATCAAGCCATAGGGGTTGATCAAGAACTGGTGCGCCCCTGCGCCGGAGACCGACTCGGGCAGCTTAGCGCTGATGTGGGTAAACACCAGATCGCTCCAGCCGTACAGCGCCACCAGCCGGTAGCAGGCGGCCAGATCGACGCGCAACTGCCATTCTTCGGCGCTGACCTGGTCTTTGAGTGAGGGAATGTGCATGGTGTCTCCAGTGCGGTTGTTATTTGTCTAAGCTCTGCCTCAGCGTGCAACGATAGCTGTTTATCATGGCGAACCCCTTGACTTCAGGAGCCACCCATGTTGACCGCACAAGCCAGTGTTTCCATGAGCTGGATTAACACCGTGCTCGCTGCCGCCGAACGCCATGGCCTGATCCGCACCCAACTGCTGGCCCACGCGGGGCTGGGTGCCAAGCAGCTAAGCGACGAGCGCTGGCCCATCGACGACATCACCCGGCTGTGGCGCGTTTGCGCCGAACTGACCCAGGACCCCGGCTTTGGCCTCAAAGCCGGTAGCCTGGTGGGGCCGGCCAGCTTCAACGTGGTGAGCTTCATCTTCCAGTCCTCGCCCACGCTGCGCGAGGCGATTGCGCTGGTGCAAAAGTTTCAGCGCCTGATCAGTGACGGCGGGCGCTTCCAGATCGTGGGCGGCGACTTGAAAAGCTGGGTGATTTACCACCCCCAACAAGGCGAACTGGCCTTCAGCCCGCACCAGATCGAAGCCGTGCTGGCCGCGGTGGTGAGCTTCAGCCGCTGGGTCACCGACCACCGCTTCGTCCCGGCGCGGGTGCAGTTCAGCCACAGCCAACTCGGGCCGCTGGCGGGCTACCAGACGGTGTTTCAAACCGTGGTGGATTTCAACCAGGCTTTCAGCGGCCTGCACCTGGACAACACTTTGCTGGACCGAGCCCTGCCGCAAGCCGACACACAGCTTGCCGCCATG
>DATCIC010000155.1:0-3035 GCA_036508025.1 Rhodoferax sp.
CCGCAAGATGTGGCCGGTCTGGGGATCGCGCGCACGTTTCAGAACATCGAGCTGTTCGAACACGCCACGGTGCTGCACAACCTGCTGATCGGTCGCCATACGCACCGCAAGACCCGGCTATGGCAAGACCTGTTTTTCACCAAGACGGCGTTTGACGCCGAGCTGAAGGCGCGAGAAAAGGCGGAGGAAGTGATCGAATTTCTCGATCTGCAACATCACCGTGATTCCATGGTGGCCGGCCTGCCCTACGGCGTGCGCAAGGTGGTTGAAATGGCACGGGCCTTGTGCACCGAGCCCAAGCTCTTGTTGCTCGATGAACCCTCCTCCGGCCTGAACGTCGAAGAAACCGAGGACATGGCGTTCTGGATTGCCGACATCAAAAACGAACTGGGCATCACGGTGCTGATGGTGGAACACGACATGACACTGGTCTCCAAGGTCTCGGACCGCGTGCTGGCCATGAATCAGGGCGAGGTGCTCGCCATGGGCACGCCGCGCGAAGTGCAAAGCGACCCCGGCGTGATCGAAGCCTATCTGGGTTCGGTCGATGACGTGTCTTCCCTGCACAGGCCAACAGCATGAGCAGCACGCCTCCCCCCATCAGCGATCAGCCGGTGCTCAAGCTGCTCAACGTCGAGAGCGCCTACGGCCCGATCAAGGCCATCCGCGGCGTGAGTCTGCAGGTGCGGCGCGGTGAAATTGCAACCGTGCTGGGATCCAACGGCGCGGGCAAAACCACCATTCTGAAAACCATCTCCGGCATCATCGACCCGCGCAAGGGCTCGATCGAGTTCAAAGGCAGCAACATCACGGCCCAGGATCCCGCTTACATCGTGCAGCAGGGTTTGAGCCATGTGCCGGAAGGGCGCGAGGTGTTCCCGCTGCTGAGCGTGCATGACAACCTGCTCATGGGCGCCTACACGCGCCAAGACCGCGATGGGGTGGCCAAAGACATGGAAGGCGTCTACAACTACTTTCCGATCCTGCGCGAGCGCGCCAACCAGGACGCAGGCCTGCTGTCCGGCGGACAGCAGCAGATGCTGTCGATCTCGCGCGCCCTGATGGCCAACCCCGACCTGATCCTGCTGGACGAACCCAGTCTGGGCCTGAGCCCGAAACTGACCAAAGAGATTTTTGAGATTGTGGTGCGCATCAACCGTGAACGCGGCACCACCATTTTGCTGGTGGAGCAAAACGCCAACATGGCACTCAATGCCTCGGATTACGGCTATGTGCTGGAAAACGGCCGCATCGTGATGGAAGACACCTGTGCCCGCCTGCGCGAGAAGGACGACATCAAGGAGTTCTACCTCGGGCTCAAGGAAGACGGCGTGCGTGGTGAGCGGCGCTGGAAGAAGAAGAAAACCTGGAGATAACTAGATGACTCAACTCTGGGACCTGAGCGGCATTCAGCCCAACCGCGAGATCGTGATGCCGGGCGAAACCATTCCGGCGATGTTCTGGAACGCGGTGAAGCAACGCGGCCCCAATGTCTGGATGCGCCAGAAGCACCTGGGGCTGTGGCGCGCCCAAACCTGGAACCAGACGGCGCAGGCGGTGCGTGAAATTGCAGGCGGCCTCATGAGCCTGGGTTTTGCCAAGGGTGAGTGCGCTTCAATTCTTGCCAACACCGTCGTGGAGTGGGTCTGGGCCGATCTGGCGGTGCTGTCCTGCGGCGGCGTCTCCAACGGCATCTACCCGACTGACGCAGCCGCGCAGGTGCACTACCTGTGCGAGGACTCGCGCACCACGTTTTTATTCGTGGAAGACGATGAGCAACTGGACAAAGCACTTGAAGTGCGCGACCAGTTGCCGAGTCTGCGCAAAATCATTGTGTTTGACATGGAGGGGCTGCACGCCCTCAACGATGCCAACATCATCAGTCTGGACGACCTGCGCGCGCTGGGCCGCAACTACCTGGCCCAACACCCGAATGAACTGCAACAGCGCGTTGACGCCTGTCAACCCGAAGACCTGGCCATTCTGGTTTACACCTCCGGCACTACCGGTAGACCGAAGGGCGCCATGCATCTGCAAGGCGGGCTGGTTTACACGGTGCGCGGATTCAACACGCTAATCTCCCAGGACGAGCGCGACGAGCGCATGTGCTTTCTGCCGCTGTGCCACATTGCCGAGCGCATGGGCGGCGCGTACTTTGCCTTGTACACCGGCACCAAGCTCAACTTTGTGGAAAACCCGGAGACGATCCCCGAAAACGTGCGCGAGATCGCGCCCACGGTGTTTACCGGTGTGCCACGCGTGTGGGAGAAGTTCTATTCGGGCGTCATGATTTCCTTGAAGGAGGCTGGCGCCATCCAACAAGCCGCCTACGCCTGGAGCATCAGTGTGGGTACCGAGATCGCCAACCGGGTGCTGGCCAGACAAACGGTGAGCGGCTGGCTCAAGCTCAAGTTCCAGATCGCGCAGTGGCTGGCCCTGAACAATGTACGCAAGCTCATTGGCATTCACCGTGCCTGCTTTCTGGTGACCGGTGCGGCGCCGATCTCGCCCGATCTGGTGCGCTGGTACCTGGCCCTGGGCGTGCCGATGCTGGAGGTGTGGGGCATGACGGAGACCTGCGGCGCTTCTACCGGCGTGCCCGCTGAGCGCATGCGCCCCGGCTCGATCGGGCCGGCCGCCAGCTTCAATGAAGTCCGGCTCGACCCGGCCACCGGCGAAATCCTGGTGCGTGGCAAGAACGTCTTTGCCGGTTACCTGAACCTGCCGGAAAAAACTCTTGAAGCCATCGACCAGGACGGCTGGCTGCACACTGGCGATGTCGGCGTGATGGATGCTGATGGCTACTTCCGCATCACCGACCGCATGAAGGACATCATCATCACGGCGGGTGGCAAAAATATCACCCCGAGCGAGTTGGAGAACGACCTGAAGTTCTCGCCCTACATCACCGATGCGGTGGTGATCGGCGACAACCGTCCTTTTCTGACCGTGATCATCATGATCGACCAGGAAAATGTCGAAAAATTTGCCCAGGACCAGGACGTGCCGTTCAGCAACTATGCCAGCCTGACGCG
>DATCIC010000156.1:0-2731 GCA_036508025.1 Rhodoferax sp.
CTGCCTCACGCCCGAGATTGCCTGTCTGTCTTACGGTACCGCCGCCACCATCAACACCACCACACCGCGTTACCTGGAAGCGACGCGCTTCATTCCACCCTACCAAGCGGCCGTGCCGGGCCACTACAACACCGAGATCCAGATCACGCGCGGCTTCTGGATGGTGAGCTGGTTCAAGGCGCAGTTTGGTCTGCACGAGCAGCAGCTCGCGCTGGAGCGCGGCGTGGCACCGGAGAGCCTGTTTGACGAATTGGTGAACACCGTGCCGCCCGGCTCACTGGGCCTGATGCTGCAGCCGTTCTGGAACCCCGGCATCAAGGTGCCCGGGCCGGAAGCCAAGGGCGCGGTCATTGGCTTTGGTGACGTGCACACACGCGCCCACCTGTACCGCGCGATTCTGGAAGGCCTGGCGTATGCGCTGCGTGAAGGCAAGGAACGTATCGAGAAGCGTGGCGGGCAGCGCATCACGCGCGTGCGGGTGTCGGGTGGTGGCTCGCAAAGTGACGCGGCGATGCAGATCACGGCCAATGTCTTCAACCTGCCTTGCGAGCGGCCGCATTTGTACGAGACCAGCGGCCTGGGCGCCGCCATTCTGGCCGCCGTCGGCCTGAAGCTGCACCCTGACTTTGGCACCGCCATTGCCGCGATGACCCGCATCGGCCAAGTGTTTGAGCCCGAACCCGCGCATGCCAATACCTACGAGCAGCTCTACCGCCATGTCTATTGCCGCATGTACCAGCGGCTGCAACCGCTGTACCGTGATATTCAGGCGATCACGGGCTACCCGCCACGGAGTTGAGCGTCTTGTTACGATCCAAAACAAATTTGCAGGAGACTTTCAGATGAGACGATTCGCTATAGCCTTGGTCAGCGTACTTGGATTGGTTGCGGGTAACGCCATCGCCTGGAGCAATCACAGCTTTGCGGCTTACCGCGCATTTGAAAAAATGCCCGAAGTAGCGAATGCAGCGGCGGTCACGGTGGAGCCCATGGAAGCTTTTTTGAAGGCGCAAGAGAAGGCCATTGAAACCCTGCTGACCAGCCAGGAAGCTTGGGCACAAAAGCACCTGGACGTTTACCCACCCCGGCCGGCAGCACTGGTTTTCAGGGCCAACCCGACGCGAACCGACGAGGCCCGGCGACTGGCATTTCTGATGGCCTTGCGGGTGGCGCCCAACAGCAAATTGGCACTCTACGTTCAACCCGATCCCTGGAGCCCGCGCCCGGACGCTGCCACGCTGCTGGCACACGCCAGCGTCAACACGTTGCCCGAGCAACCCGACTCAAACTACCGTTTTGTCGGCATCAAGGCGGGGGATCGGGTTTCGCCACTGAGCGTGCTGGCCTCGGCCACCGATGAGCCGGACTATGGTTTGGACATCAATCTGTGGGCCGACAGCCCGTCGGACTGGGGCAAGGTCTACGGCTTTGGCGCCTTGCCGTTTGGCAACCCCGCGCTGCACTTCTCGACCCAGGCGCCGTTTCACATGGGCTTCTACCACGAAGACCGCGTCATTTACCTGGCGGCGCCCTTCATCAAAAAGACTTTTCCTCTGCTTCGTATTCACCAGTACAGCAGCCTGGCCGCGCTGGCTTTCCGAACCGGCCACCCTTACTGGGGCTGGCGCTTCACCGGGCTGGCGCTGCATTATGTGCAGGATCTGACCCAACCGTATCACGCCAGCCTGTCGCCCGGCAATTCATCCGTGAAACTGATCGGCATCAACCTGCTGGCGATGGCCGGGCTGCCCAGAATGAAAGACGAAATGATTGTGCTGCTGTCCAATCGCCATCTCGCGCTGGAAAAATACCAGAATCAGCTCATTTACAACGCCGCGCTGGCCAGGCAGGAGACCAGCATCGAAAAGTCACTGCGCAACAGCGACAAAGACGCCAGCTACCCGGCTTGGTCCGACCTGTATGCACGCGATGTCGTGAGTCGCCAGTCTCATGCCCTTGGCAGCAGGCTGACCGGCATTCTTGTAAACACCCTGCCGCCTGGCTATGTTTCCGACCCGTCATTTGATTTCGGCGTGAAGGAATCGGGTATCAATCTGGTGGCTGAACTGAGCCAACAAGATGCCGCCAAACGGGCCGGGCTGGACCGTGTCACGACCGAATTGATGGGTAATTTTGGCGCCCACAGCCGCAACATGGTGCGCGGCGTGCTGAAAGCCAGCGCGACGCCGTAATCAGGCCCAGATGATCGAACGCATCGAGATCGACGCCGCCTGAAAACTGGTATTGAAAAACTGGGGCGTTTCGCTGGGATCGACGGCCCCGGCCGCATAAAGCAGGGGCAAAAAATGCTCATGGGTGGGATGTGATTGTTTTGCAACCGCCCCGAGCGCCTGGAAATTCTGTAGCGCAGCCAGATTCCCGTTCTGCAGATAGTCGGCAATGGTTTGGTCGAATTCAAGCGCCCAGTCATACGCCTGGTCCGGCCCGGCTCCCATCTGCAGGGTGCGCAAGTTGTGCACCATATTGCCGCTGCCCACAATCAGCACGCCACGTTCGCGCAAACCTTTGAGTTGCTGGCCCAGCGCATAGTGCTCTGCAGGGGGGCGGCTGTAATCCATGCTGAGTTGAATGACCGGCACATCGGCACCAGGAAACATCGGCTTGAGCACGGACCATGCACCATGGTCAAGGCCCCATTCCTGAAGATCGAGTGACAGGGGCGCGGCGTTGCCCGGCTGACGCAGGCACTGGCTGATTTCCTGTGCGGCTT
>DATCIC010000157.1:0-2305 GCA_036508025.1 Rhodoferax sp.
GGTCAGCAACTCAAGTGGCCAACTGCCATCCTCGGGAACAGCAAACCAGCGCTCTTGCGGGTAATGCACATAGGCCCGATCAGCCATGTCGGGGCCCAGGTAGTAATGCGTCCAGAAATAATTGGTCGAAAGTCGCTCAAAAAACTCGCCCAAGGCACTGGCCAGGCAAGCCAGCCGGGTGGCGCCTTTGCCGTTGGTAAACATGAGCGGGCAATCGCGGTCACGGATATGCACCGACCAGATGCCGTCCACCGGATTGAGCCAGCTGCGCTCCTCAATGTGAAAACCAAGCGCTTGCAGCTTGGTTTGATGGTTGTTGATGGTCGATTCAAGAGAGGCATCTTTGCCGGGGATAAAGTTTTGTGTTTGCATGGGGCTGCAGCATACCGCAGGCTCGGTCGTCGTCCTGCAGACGACGCGCAGCAGATCGGCAACCCGTGAGACGATTGAGTTTTCACGCTCGAGGGGGTGATCACTGAATTCTGGCGCCCCCGGTCAAATCCATATCGGCAGAAACAATTATGCGATCTTAAAGTAGTCGCAAAACTCCTTGCGAAGCACATTTTTTTGTAACTTTCCAGTGGCAGTCATGGGCAGTTGCTGCATGAAAACGACCTCCTTGGGTACTTCGTGTCGCCCAAGGCGGGACTTGCAGAAAGCAATCACATCTTCTGCAGTCGTGTTTTCACCGGGCTTGAGTACAATAAATGCCGTAATCGCTTCGATCCAGTGCGCATGAGGCAGGCCTACAACCACGGCATTTGCGATTTGCGGATGGCCAAGCAGCACTGACTCGACCGTGATCGATGCCACGTTTTCGCCCCCCGACTTGATCATGTCTTTCTTTCGGTCCACGAATACGACCTGTGCATCCTCATCCAAGTAGCAAAGGTCTCCCGTGTGATGCCAATCAAATTTCCGCGCTTCGGCCGTCGCGCCAGGGTCTTTGTAGTAACCCATCATTACATTGGGGCCACGCACGACCAACTCACCCACCGAACCCTGCGGCATGAACTGACCTTCGTCATCCATGATCGCCACATCGTTAATCAGAGAGGCGCTGCCCCAGTAGGGTCCCTTCTTGGACAACTGAAATTCCGGCCTGAAGCAAGTGAACGCCGGGTAGGTCTCGGTCTGACCGCTGGCCAGGGCAAAGTTGGGGCAAATTTCCTCGGTAAGGCGGATCAAGGTAGGACGGTCCATGGGCTGCATGGCATATAGGCAGTAGCGCAAGGACGTTAAATCCAAACTCTTGCGTTTGGAATGATCCAGAATGGCCCGGTACATCATGGGCAGGAGGAAAATCCAGCTCAATTTATGTTCCGCCACCGCACGCATATAGGCTTCAGGCTCAAACTTTCGCATGATGACTAACGTGGCGCCATTGTGAATAAATGACGCGACCAACGCGTGCTGTGCACAGTGGAAAATTGGCATCACCGCCGCCGTCACATCATTGCGTTGAATGCCCGTTTCGATGATGTTTCCCAAGGTTGCGAGGTACACGCCAAGGTGGCTGATGGCAACACCCTTTTGGCGCGCGGTGGTCCCGCTGGTGTACATGATTTGTGCAATGTCGCGCTCGTGAATGTCCACGACGGGCTCAACGGCAGACTGGCCTTGCAGCGCTTCAGCGAAGGAAGCTCCAGCAGGGGCTGAAAGACCCGCAGCCTGAATCACAACGATGCGCGAACACCGTGCCTCAACGTCGGCCCGCGACCGCACCAGGAGCTCGTCATCGGCAATAACCAGCTTGGCGTCGACGTGCTCCAGTATGTATTGCAGCTGCTCGCCGATTAACAGCACATTGATTGGCACCCAGACCATACCTGCCTTGGCGATGCCGTATGACGCGATGAGCAACTCGCTGCTATTGAGACACAACGTGGCGACCGCGTCACCTTTTTTGAGACCCGATTGCAAGAGATAATTGGCAAACTGGTTGCACTGTGCATCCAGCTCACGGTAGCTTAAGCGTCGATCTCCCTCTATCAGGGCAACCTTGTCTGGCTGACGTGCAGCAGCGCGGCGTAATGAATCTCCAATGGCGATGCGGTTGATGATGGAGGGTTCTTCTCGCATGGGGGCTCTTTCAAAAAAAGTGATGGATAAGAATCGCCTGCGGCGAATCAGGTGGATGGTGTTGTTTGCATCCGGGAGCGCAAGGGGTCACGTTGATACGCGAGTCTTTTCAGCACCGCACAGTGGAATCCTTCCGGCCACAGCAACAATTTCCTGTAGCTTGAATCCATACGCCTACTTGAATAACGACATTGAAGCAAAAATTTTACAAAGCAAGCGCTTG
>DATCIC010000158.1:0-4440 GCA_036508025.1 Rhodoferax sp.
TCCGGCGCCGCCAACCCCTCGGCCCAGCGCGAGGTAACCAACTCCACCGACACGGCCATCGCATCGACCCAGTCCCCGGCGGTCTCGGGCGCCATGGCGCGTGCCGCCTCGGGGCTGACATCGCAGCCCAGGCGCAGCGCCACCTCGGCCTCCACGCCCAGCAGCTGCCAAGTCTTGCCCGCTGGGTTGATGGCCGCCGGGTCCAAGGGCGCATGGCTGAATGGGCCAGATCGGGTGGCTCCGCCGGACTTCCAGTGCCGCACCAGCGGACCTTCAGCCCAGCCAAGTGCTGCGGCCACACCGTCCTGCACCGCGTACGCGTCGGCCTCGTTGTGGACCGCGTTGTCCCAGGCAGCAGCACGTAGCGGCTGCCCGCTCAGGCGGGCCTGGATGAGGGCCGTGATCAGTTTTTGGGTATCGGGGCGGACGGACATGGCAGCAGCGGGTGGTTTGACCAGCCCATTATGCTGGACCCATTCCCCAAGACACTGCTTGCGCAGGCCGCTGGCGGCACGTCCTGCGTGTGGTTCCGTGAACGACTGGCAAAGACACTTTCCGGCAACCACAGATGCCCGGTATGGAACATCCAAAATTCACGTAAACGAGTTGCCAGATACCTGACTCACCCATCCGATGATGGCGACAATGTTGCGACCGCACGGGGGTCAGTGAACGACGCGCGGTGCCGCCATGTCACTGCAGACGCTGCAGAAGGTCCAGCGTCGGATAGCCGTCTGCCGGCAAGCCCAGGCTGAGTTGGTATCGACGAACGCTGCGCCGCGTGGCCGGACCTATCATGCCGTCGGGTGTGCCGCTGTCGAAGCCTCGTTCGTTCAGCGCCGTCTGCAGTGCCAGCAACTGGCTGCGCGAAAGTGGCTGCAAATCGCGCGGCCAGGGTGCCTGCACCGCGGGGCCGTCGGCCAGCCGTTGCGCCAGCAGGCCGACGGCGAGCGCATAGCTGGTCGAGTTGTTGTAGCGCAGGATCGCGCGAAAGTTGGGTCCAACCAGGAAGGCTGGCCCGCGCGCGCCGGCCGCAAGCAGGATCGAGCTGTCGGCCAACGCCGGCAGCGGCCCGCCGGCCATTGATTGCACGCCCTCGTCCGTCCATTGGGTCGTCGACTGGCGCACGTCGGGGTCGGCGCGCGCGTAATCGAATCCCGCCGGTAGGCGCACCTCGATCCCCCACGCCTGACCGACCTGCCATCCGGAGCTTGCCAGGAAGTTGGCGGTCGAAGCCATCACATCGGGGAGGCTGTTCCAGATATCGCGTCGGCCATCGCCATCGGCATCAACCGCATACGCCAGAAAGTTCGATGGCAGGAATTGCGTCTGGCCCATCGCGCCAGCCCACGAACCGATCATCTGCGCGCGGTCGATGTCACGGTTCTGGAGGATTTGCAAGGCCGCGAGCAACTGGCCACGCGCCCACTCCTCGCGTCGGCCCTCGAAACCGAGCGTCGCCAAGGCGTCGATGGTCGGAATATCGCCCACAAAACTGCCGTAATTGCTCTCCATGCCCCAGATCGCGACGAGGACCTCTGCCGGGACGCCGTAGCGCGCTGCTATTGGCTCGACAACGGGGCGCAGTTGCAGCAGCTTGTCCTGGCCCCGGGCGATTCGCTGCGTCGACAGCGCGCTGTCGAGGTAGTCCCATACAGGGCGGGTGAATTCGGGCTGCGCACTATCCAACTCGATGACGCGTGGGACGAAACGGACCTTGTCGAATGCGATCTGGAGCGTTGCCTCATCGATGCCGGCTGTGCGTGCGCTGGCCCTGAACTGGGCGACCCAGCCGGCAAATTTCTGGCTGTGTTCGACTTCACTGGATTCGGCTCGCGTCAGGTTGGCACCGACCGTCGAGGGATGCGGTGCCTGGGTTTGGACCGATGGTGCGGAGGCGCAACCCGCAATTGCGAGGATCACCAGCGACGCGGGAACAAGCCAGCAGCGAGCTGACACCGGAAAACGGGATGGTATTTGCATTCGTCCCATTCTCGTCGTTCTATGGAACCTGGGTCATCTGACGCCATCGGTACTGAAGACGCTGCACTGCGTTCGCTCGTCGAATACGGACCCTCTTGGCGCGTCTTGCTCATCTTTGCGAGGCGTGGTTCATAACACGTCTATTTCGGGTAACACCGTCGTAGACTGAATCCACAGGGCGGTGACTCCGAAATCATGATCAAAGTGTTACCCATGTTTGAACCACGCCCGAAAACCGGTGTTTTTGAACCACGCCACTGGATGCAGAGACTTCTTGCCGTGCTACGTCCTTTAGGACTGGGTCGCAACCAAAGCAGCCGCCATCAGTGGATTCATCACTTCAATTGCGCCCTTTATCGGGAAGGTGCCCTCCACTGGCGCCACCAATAATTTCCTGCTGGCACCCACATCATCGGCCGCCAGGTAGAACCCTTTGGACACCGTGGGTGCCGAGGAGCGCTTGATTTCTACCACCCAAGTTTGGCCACTGCGGAACTCCAGCACCAAATCGACTTCTGCGCCATGGCTGGTTCGAAAGAAACTGGCCTGGGCCTGGGGTGCTGCGCTGATCAACTGCTCAACGACAAAACCTTCCCAGCTTCCCCCCGCCACCGGGTGGCTCAAAACGGAATCCATGTCTTGCAAGCCAAGCAGCGCATGAACGATGCCGCTGTCACGCACGTACACCTTGGGAGCGCGCACCAAACGTTTGCCCACATTTCCGCTCCATGCAGGCAGGCGGCGCACCAGCATGAGATCGCACAGCAAATCAATATAACGCCCCACGGTTTGTCCGCTGATAGCAAGAGCAGCGGCCAGTTTGGACTGGTCCAGCAACTCTCCCTGGTTATGGGCCAACATGGTCCACAAGCGTCGCAATGTGGTCGCGGGAATCCGAGGGCCCAGAGCCGGTATATCTTTTTCCAGGTATGTGGTGATGAATGCCTCTCGCCAACTGAGACTTTGGGCATCATTGGGCGCCATCCATGAAAGCGGAAAACCACCTCGAACCCACAGTGCATTCATGCCTGGCGTTCCTTCGTCGGCGCGCAAAACCTCCCTGGCCTGAAACGGCGTGAGTTCCAGTTGTGCGACCCGCCCTGCCAGACTTTCACTGCTTTGTTTAAGTAATACGCCTGAGGCCGAGCCCAGCAGCAGGAACTGGCGGCTTGCTTCGCCGTCTCGGCGGCGTTGGTCAATCACCCCGCGCAGGACGGAAAAAAGCTCCGGCAAACGTTGAACTTCGTCGAGGATGACAAGTTGGTTGGGGTGCGCCAGAAAGAAGGCTTCCGGGTCATCCATCTGTCGCTGGGCTGATGGGAGCTCCAAGTCCAGATACAGGGCGCCGGGATTTGCTTGCCTCTGCGCAAATGCAAGCGTTGTCTTGCCCGCCTGACGCGGGCCCAAGAGCACGACAGCGGGAAACTGCGCGAGCAAATCGCTCAGGGTGCGTTGTGCAAGTCGGTTATACATAGGTGTATTATATCCATGCAATGGTTAAATTACACGGTATATTTACATCAAGCACGGTAAGACGTCGGATGCGCGCGGATCTTCAGGAAAACAACCAGGTGGCGCGCAAAAAAGCCTGGTGCAGATCCAGTCTGTACAGGGCGGAGCACAGGGACGCTAAGCGATGTTCGCCCAAGGCGCGCGCGCACGACCACTACCTCGTTTACTCCAGCGGGGCGCCCTCGCCTTTTGGGTGACGCCGAGTAAAACCGCGCTTCTTGCTGCAATGAGCCGGAGGTCATCATTTTTGAACTCGAATCTATCCCCAAGCGAGCGTCAACAGCTCCTCGAGCGCGTCTGCGATGGGCTGTTCATGATCTGAGAGCGAATCCACGTACTCACCAAGATTCTCCAGCGGGTGCAGAACGACCTCGACTCCCATCAATGTAAACACGGGATTCAGGGGGCGTGGTTCATAACACGTCTATTTCGGGTAACACCGTCGTAGACTGAATCCACAGGGCGGTGACTCCGAAATCATGATCAAAGTGTTACCCATGTTTGAACCACGCCCAAATCGGTGTCGGCGCCAACACACCACCACCTGAGCCTGCTGACAGGCGGTCGGCACAGGTGTGGATTGCGATTTAATCGAAGAAAATGTATTCTATTCGATACTTTATTTCCAAAATGTATTAATATCGATACATGGATCAATCATTTCATCTGCAAAAACTGGGGCAAGCCTTCAAAGCCATGCGCACCAACCGGGGTTTGACACAAGAGGCCCTGGCGCGTCTGGCCGGGGTGACGCGGCTCAAGGTGATTGCCATCGAAGCGGGTCGCAGTTCGGTCGCCATTGAGAGCCACGCCAGGCTGGCGGGTGCCTTGGGCGCTGAATTAACCCTGCTACCCCGCACCCGGCCCACGCTGGATGAACTGAAAGACTTTCAATGAGCGCCCAACAGCTGCGCGTGACCACGCCTCAGGGTGATGCCGGTGAAT
>DATCIC010000159.1:0-4705 GCA_036508025.1 Rhodoferax sp.
CCAAGCCCCAATCTCTGCGGGACGCGTCTTTGGTTCACGTAGCAGGTTGTGATTCTGCTGATGGCCAGGTATGCAGCGGGGGCGGTCTTTCAAAACGCTCCCCAATTTCGAAATCAGTTTGTTTGAAGCCTAGAATCGATCTCAAAATATCTGCGGGGTTTGTCGGAATTTTTATATCTATATAAAAACCCAATAATACTGCGCAAACCAAGGCTGCAAGCCACTCTCAGGAGGATTTCATGACCAGTTTATCCCGCAACCCCCAGATTATTCCGCAGATTCTGCGGTATACGTTACTTTAGCCTTCCCACGAGGCCCCAATTAATGAAAAGGCGCACAGGATTGTTAGTCGGTTTTGCCGTGTTGCTTTCGGCAGTTCCACTTGGAATTTATATCTTCAATTTCCATGGGTCATTCTCCACGAAGCACGGCGAATGGGGTGAGTTTGGTTCTTACGTTTCCGGGGTGTATGGAACACTAGCGTTTCTTGTTCTGGTTTACACAACCAATATCACCAGAAGGCAATTTCAGATCCAAAATGAAGACAATGTATTTTTCAAACTCTACGAGTCCCTGCAAAACAGAATTACCAACAGTTCAACCGTAGTCGGTGACGCGACACATACCGCACATCAGACCCTCAAAGCACTGGCTAACAAATTTCATGAAGAGCTTTCCGAACAAGCCATAGAGATAGCTCGCCTTCTGCTTTGCAAGACACCAGAGCAAATTGCAGACGCTCACTTTATGAGAATATTTGAGGCCATACGAGGTTTGCGTTTCGTCGAATCGTTTACCGAAGAGAGGGACAATTTCATCTCCGACATTAACGGACAGCGTGACTTCAATGCTAGATGGGAACGACTAAAAATCCACATAGGGTCGCGGGGCGAGGAGTCAGGACGTCTTAGGGAAGCACTTCGTGCAACGGGAAGCGTAAATTTCTACAAGATCCCTTTCTCAGAAAGACGCCAGCATTACGTCGCGGTGGTTCGGCGGCTCTCTGATGAGCACGGAGAGTTCCTAGATGGTTATTTCAAAAATATTTGCTTTCTCTTGGAGTTCGCTGCGAAATCGGTTAACCGAGCTACCTATTTGGCGTTTCTGACAGCACAACTTACCAAGTACGAACTAATCATCGTCTTTTATCTTATTGCTGGTCGAGATGGTGAATTGGGCAGCATGAAGAATCTACGAGATCTCGGCATCATGGATGGATTGGTAACACTTGGTTGCCAATCTCTAATGCTTGATTTTCCATCCGATGAAGACCTAAGGAATGAACTAGAAAATGTATTTAGCGACCGAACTTCACCGCCAACCAATCATTCAACCGGACCTGCGCAAAAAGCTGCGCAGGCCGGTCAATTCAAACGTTCGGCCTCAGAAAGCCAAACCACGCTACCGCCGACGCCATGACGATTGCCAAGGTTCAACACTACGTCCCGCAGTTTCTTCTGCGCAACTTCGGGAACGGCAAGAAGGATCAGGTGTGGGTCTACGACAAATCCTCGAATCGAAGCTTTGCTTCAAACACCAAGAATATCGCCAGTGAAAGTCGGTTCTATGACTTCGAGCATCAGGGCCAACCGCTGACTCTGGAAACGTGGCTTTCCAAACTTGAAGGTCAAGCCAAGTCAGTGATCAGTTTCATCCTTGAGGCTGACTCCATCTCGGCTCTTGCCGACGACCAGAAGGTCGTACTGGCGTCGTTCTTGGCGGTTCAACTGACTCGAACGAAGACATTCCGTGAAGAGTGGAATGCGTTTCCGATGATGCTGAGGGAACACTTCGAAAAGGCAGGCGATAAAGTCGCGCCTGGGTCACAGGCCGAAGAACTTCTCCGCGAGATCACAGAGAATGATTCCAAGGAGCAGACGGCTAGGATCATCTTCAAAGCGCCCGCGACATACGCTGCTCACTTTTTGGACAAAGACTGGGTACTTGCCGCCACGTCACGGAAGCATCCGTTCCTGCTCAGCGACAACCCCCTGACGCGCCAGAACATGATCGACCAGCCGAACCGAGGGAACCTAGGGCTCAAAACGCCGGGCATTGAGATCTACTTGCCACTGTCACCGACTCGTGCTCTCGCCATGTGGTGCCCAACCCTGACCGAGCTTGTTCACCGAGGTGCGTTGTCGCTGATGAGCCGCCGAGGTGTCGGTCCAACTGCAGACTCGTCGGACCCCGAGGGAGTCATTGCGATGAGCGACGCACTGCTAAGCGGCAGACCAGTGCAGTACTCAGTTGCCAATGTCGAAAACTTCAACTCGCTTCAGGTTATTTGGAGCGAGCGCTATGTCTTCTCCACTTTAAACGATTTCCACCTTGCGCAAGCAATGCTTGGAGACCACCCGGGTCTCAAGAAAGGCCCCCGCTCGACAGTGGCGTGAACCGAGGCCTAACCATAGGTCAACCGGGCTACGCCGAAGCGCGCCCGTTAATTCACACGTTGAATGTCTGCAGTCCTGAAATTTGAAAGTCGGCTTCCAGTCTCAAACGGCCATTGATAGCCCGGTCATAAGCCGCATCGAGGTTGGGGTTCCGTGATTTTTTGGGCCAACAGCTTGGTAAAGCCCCAGTGGCCGTAAAAAAAGCGGCCAAGGCCGCTTTTTTTTAAGATGCTTTCAGGGCTTATTCGATTTTGGCCTTGGCGCGCAGTTCTTCCTGGTATTTGCTCATCTTTTGCTGCTGCAGTTGCTGTGCAATTTGCGGTTTGACATCGTCAAATTTTGGCAGTTGGGCATCGCGCACATCGTCCAGGCGGATGATGTGGTAGCCAAACTGTGACTTGACGGGCGTCTCGGTCGTCTGGCCTTTGGTCAGCTTGATCAGGGCTTGCGAGAATTCAGGCACGTAGTTGCTGGGGTTGGCCCAGTCGAGATCACCGCCCTTGGCACCAGAGCCCGGGTCCTTGCTGGACTTCTTGGCGATTTCGTCAAATTTCCCACCCTTTTTCAACTGGGCAATGATGGCTTTGGCCTGGTCTTCTTTTTCAACCAGGATGTGACGGGCACGGTATTCCTTGCCACTGTTGGCGGCGGCGAACTTGTCGTACTCGGCCTTGATGTCCGCATCGGAGACGGGACTGGTTTTTTGATAGTTGGCAAAGAGTTCCCGGATCAGCAGCGTTTGGCGTGCCAGTTCCATTTGGGTTCTGAAGTCTTCCGTGGTGTCGAGACCCTGCTTTTTGGCCTCTTGCATGAAGATTTCACGTGCAATCACTTCGTCTTTCAATTGCCCCTGCATTTCAGGTGTGACCGGGCGGCCGGAGCGCGCCACTTGTTGGGCAAGTGCATCGACGCGCGCCAGGGGCACCGCTTTGCCATTGACGATAGCCACGTTTTGCGCCAATACCGCTGGCGCCAGCGTGCTCAAGAGCGCAGCGGCGGCAATGGTGGAGAGAAATTTCATTTTCATTCAGTATCCCTGGTTAACAAAGTTTAAAAAAAGATCAAACAGTCGGTGCTTGGGCTTCAATGGCCAGGGCGTGCAAGCCGTGTGCCATGAAATCGTGCAGCGCATCATACACAAGGCGGTGTCGCGTCACGATTGACTTGCCGGTAAATAAGTGTGAAGTGATGCGCACCCGAAAATGGGTGCCAAAACCACTGCCGTTGGCACCGGCATGGCCGTGGTGTTGACAACTTTCGTCGATCACCTCCAGCACGCTGGGTTGCAGGGTGTCGCGCAAACGCTGTTCAAGCTGCTGTGCGGTGGGGGCTGTGGAGAGGGCGTCGGTGGCGGTCATGTGGCGGCTGGTGGGGTGAATTTTTTCAGGCCTTGGGTTCATCGGTCTTGAGGTAGCCCGAAATATAGAAGCCCTGGGCGACGATAAAGACCAGTGGAAACGCATAGCCCCAGAGCTTGAAATTGACCCAGGCTTCTGTGCTGTAGTAGGCCGCCACGTAGGCATTGATGAGCGACATGAAGACGCAATACAGCACCCATATCATGTTGAGCCGCATCCACACCGTGTCCGGTAGTTCCATCTGGCTGCCCAACAGCAGCTTGAGGAAATTTTTCTTCCACACCCACACTGCCAGCGCCAAAGCAATCGCCATGGCGGCGTACAAGACGGTAGGTTTCCACTTGATAAACCGTTCGTCGTGCAATACCAGGGTCAAGGTGCCAAAGACCAGCACCAGGGCCAGCGTGATCTTGTGCATGATCGTCAGTTTGCGGTCCAGCGTGTAGATCAGGCCCATTTGAATCAAGGTGGCAGCCATCAGGACGCCAGTGCCGATATAAATGCCATAAGCCTTGTAAGCGCCAAAAAACAGCAGGATGGGGAAAAAATCAATCAGTATTTTCATGTGGGGTGAATTTTAACGAAGCTGAGTTCATGCAGTAGCGCAAGCCGGTCGGGGCCGGGCCGTCTTGAAACACATGGCCCAGATGCGCGCCGCAGTCGGGGCAATGTACCTCGGTGCGTTGCATCCCCATCTTGCCATCCATCTTGGTCGCCACGGCTGCCTCGTCGATGGGCTGGAAATAGCTGGGCCAGCCGCAATGGGATTCAAATTTGGTACTTGAGTCAAACAAGGGTTTGTCACAGCAAATACAGCTGTAAATGCCGGCCGCCCGGTTGCCTTCGAGCCGGCCGGTGTAGGCGCGCTCTGTGGCTTCATGGCGGGTGACTTCAAACGCCAGCGGCTCGGCGCCTTTGGCTGCCAGCAGGGCCTGCCACTGTGCGTCGGTT
>DATCIC010000160.1:0-4567 GCA_036508025.1 Rhodoferax sp.
CCGCGTTGGCCACCAGCACGCCCCGCCCCGAGATCACCTGGCTTTGCGGGCTGGCCCAGGCGCCAATGCGCGAGTCCAGTGGCCGGCTGTGAAAGTAGGCATCGCTTTCTTCGTCACTGACCTTCTCGATCAGGCCTTCAATGCGTACCACGCGTTCCAGCTCGACCCAGTGGAATTGCAGTGCGGCGTAGGGGTTGCCCGCCAGCTCCTGGCCCTTGCGGCTCTCAAAATTGGTGAACCATGTGATGCCGCGCGCATCATAGCCTTTGATCAGCACCACGCGCGTGCTCGGACGCAGGTTGCTGGCCACCGTGGCTACCGTCATGGCGTTGGGCTCAGGGACTTCAGCTGAAATGGCTTCTCTTAGCCATTGGTCAAACTGCTGCAGCGGGTCGGCGTGGGAGGCGTCTTCGTTGAGTTCAGCGCGCTCGTAGCTTTTTCGGAGGTCTGCGATGGAGGTCATAGTCGGGTGAGTATAGGCAGATCAGGATGCGATGCGGTATCAGCAGGGGTGCTCTGACCGCTGTCTCTACAATTCAGAAATGCTTTCCCTGCGTACTTCCGTCATTGCTTCCTGCTTCCCGAAAGTCCGACGTCAAGCGGCCGAACTCATGACAGCGTGGCCTCTTTTCCGGTCCAACCAATGGGCGGCGACCAGCCACAACGTTGGCGCCAGCACCAGCATCACTGAGGCAATGTGCGCATAGCTACCTTCGACATAGGCCTCTGTCACCTGGTGCCAATAAACGTTGTCGATGCCCGGTATCAAGCTGACCTCAGTGAATTCATAGAAGCCTTTGAGAACTAGCATGGCGGCGAACGCCAACATGAAAACCGCTGTTACGTTGAAAAACCGAGAGAGGTTGACCTGTCGACCGTACTTGGTCCACAGCAATGCGATGGCGCCGGCCAAAGCCAGTCCGGCCAGTCCACCCACCAGGAGCTGGCGCATCTCTGAGTTCGATGCCAATGCAGATAGCATAGCAGCAGACTCAACCCCCTCGCGTCCCACCATAAATAGGGTGAACGCAAACACTGTCCACCTTGCATTGGCCCCGTCCAATATCAGGGCCTTGCCAAGCCCAGTTGAAATCCCGGTCCCCATCTGCTTGCCCATCTTGAGCATGTGCGTCACGCACCAAATTACTGCGGCGGCCGCAACCAGTGCCAAGATACCCTCCCACATGGGCGACGTCGCACCAACATTGGCCAGGGCCATGCCCAAGGCAATCGAACCTATGACCGAAACTGCCAAGCCAGCGCGAACTGCACTAACCAGCGCATGGCGACCCATTTTGCGCAGGTAAAGACTGGCAATAGCCACCATCAGAAAGGCTTCAAGGCCTTCGCGAAATGTGATGAGTAAGGTTTGAAACATGGCGTGGACAAAGAATAAATGAATAGGCGAATAATAATCATTATCATTTGCAATGTCAAACCATGTCTATTTTTCTTGCAGCAGCAAGCTCTGACATGCAGGCCCAAAAAGCCCAAAAAGCCCAGTGCCAAGTGACAAACCTCGTGCGCAGACCCCTCCCAACACCTGCTTGCTTGCCTTACTATGCCACCGCCGCCTGCAAATTACACGCCTTCTGCGCCAGATGCACCCAGTCCACCACCTCGCCATCGGGCTGGTAACCGGGCACCATCTGTTTCAGCAAGCTGCGTATCAGCGGCACATCATTGGCATTCAGCGCGGCAGTCAAACCATCGAGGCAGCTGCTTAGTTCGGGCCACGGCACAAACTGCTCATGCGCCTTCATGATGCGCGGATGCTGGGTGGGCAAGGGGTTGTCGCCAATCAACAGTTCTTCATACAGCTTCTCGCCCGGGCGCAAGCCGGTGATCTTGACCTCAATGTCGCCCTCCGGGTTGGCTACATCATGCACCGTCAGACCCGACAGTTCCACCATGCTGCGCGCCAGGTCGATGATGCGCACCGGCTCGCCCATGTCCAGCACAAACACATCGCCCCCTTGGGCCATGGCACCGGCCTGAATGACCAGTTGCGCTGCCTCCGGAATGCTCATGAAATAGCGGGTGATGTCAGCGTGCGTCAGGGTAATCGGGCCACCGTCCTTGATTTGCTTGCGAAACCGGGGCACCACTGAGCCCGACGAGCCCAGCACGTTGCCAAAGCGGACCATGCTGAAGCTGGTGTTGCCTGGCTTGGTCTGGCTGGCCAGAGCTTGCAGCACCATTTCAGCCAGGCGCTTACTGGCACCCATGATGTTGGTCGGGCGCACTGCCTTGTCGGTGCTGATCAGCACAAAGTTGCTCACCCCGTGTGCGGCCGCTGCCCGGGCGGTCGTCAACGTTCCTAGCACGTTATTTTTAACGCCTTCGGCTGGGTTGTGCTCCACCATGGGCACATGTTTGTACGCCGCTGCGTGGTACACGGTGTGCGGTTGCCAGGTGCGCATGATTTCGGCCATCCGGTCCGCGTCACGCGCTGACGCCAGCAGCGGCAGCACCTGCACTTGGGGCATATTCTCTTCAGACAGTATTTCCAGCAGTTTCTGGTGCACGGTATACAAGGCCAACTCACTCAGCTCCACCAACAATAGTTTGGATGGCGCCAGTCTGATGATCTGGTGGCACAACTCGCTGCCAATCGAGCCGCCTGCGCCGGTGACCAGTACCACCTTGCCAGCAATGTTTTTGCCAAACAGCGACGCATCGGGCGGTACGGAATCGCGGCCCAACAGATCTTCAATGTCAATCTCGCGCAGGTCGCTGACCAGCACATGGCCTTGGGCCAGGTCCATCAACCCTGGTAGCGTGCGCACCGCGACACGGACCTGCCGCGTTAACTGCAAAATATCCTTGCGCCGTTGTCGGCTGGCAGATGGCATGGCCAACAACACGTCGCTCACCTGCAGGTGCGTCACCAACTGGGGCAACTGTGCTGGGTTGTAAATGCGCAGGCCATTGAGCTCTCGACCATGCAAATCTGGATCGTCATCCAGAAAGCCCACGGCGTGCATCTCCAAACTGCTCGCCATGGCGCCCGCCAGCTGTCGCCCGGCCGAGCCTGCCCCATAAATCAATACCTTGGGCAAAGTGCCACGATTGAGGCGACTCACATACTCGCCACTAAGCCAAAAACGGGCCAGCGCCCGCCAAGCCCCCACCGCCAGCAGCAAAAAGATCGGTTGGATCAGTCCCACGGTGCGCGGTACTTCAGGCAGGGCCAGAATAGCCAGCAGCGTGGCATACAACACACCGTAAATCAACACCGCCTTGGTGACCGCCAGCAAGGCGGTTAACCCTGCATACCTAAAAATCGCCCGGTACAAGCCAAACGTTACAAAAACCGGTAAAGCCAGCGCCAGCGACAAACCAATCGCCAGCCACTGGTTGCCGTGCATGACGACCCAGTTCTCGACCCGCAGGCTCAAGGCCAGCCACACGGTTAGCACACACAGCAGTGCGTCCACGCCCATCGCCAACAAGCGCTTGGCTGGGCGGGGTAAGTCCAAAAACGGCTCGGCAAAACGGTTAATCATGACAGCTCCCGGACGGGCAGCCCAGTTCTATGAATCTTTAAGGGGGCAATTATCGCTGAGTGGCAGCCTCTTAAACCACGCAACCGAACGGCATTGACCGTCGGCACCAACAGTCAGCAACCTGGGCATCAGCCAAACACTTCCGCCTCAGCCAGCGTCTTTGCCGCTGCATCCTTGGCCGCCAGTTGGGGTTCGGCGGTCAGAGGCCAGCGCACCCCCACGGCCGGGTCACTCCAGAGCAGACTGCGCTCAAACTCGGGGTACCAGTAGTCGGTGGTTTTGTACAAAAATTCGGCCGTGTCGCTGGTCACCACAAAGCCGTGGGCAAAGCCTGGGGGCACCCACAACTGCCGTTTGTTGTCGGCGGACAGCAACACGCCGTCCCATTTGCCAAAATTCGGTGAGCTGCGGCGCATGTCCACCACCACGTCAAACACTTCGCCTTGCGTCACCCGTACCAGCTTGCCCTGGGGGTGTTGAATCTGGTAATGCAAGCCCCGCAGCACACCCTTAGCGGAGCGGCTGTGGTTGTCTTGCACAAACTGTACATCCAGCCCGGTGGCCTGGGCAAAGTCGCGCTGGTTGAAGCTTTCAAAAAAGAAACCGCGGGCATCGCCAAACACTTTGGGTTCGAGAATCAGTACCTCAGGCAGGGCGGTGGGGGTAACGGTATAGGGCATAGGGCCAATCAGGCTTGTTTGATGAGATGCAGCAGGTACTGCCCATAGCCATTCTTGGCCAGTGGCGTTGCCAGTTTTTGAATCTGGGCCGCGTCAATCCAGTGTTGACCAAAGGCAATCTCTTCCGGGCAGCTGACCTGCAGGCCCTGGCGCTTTTGCAGCGTGGCAATGAAGCTGGCGGCTTCCAGCAGGCTGTCGTGGGTGCCGGTGTCCAGCCAGGCGTAGCCGCGGCCCATGATCTCCACATTCAATTGGCCCAGCTCCAGGTAGCGCCGGTTCACATCGGTGATTTCCAGCTCGCCACGGGCTGAGGGCTGAATGTCGGCGGCAATGTCGCACACCTGGCTGTCGTAAAAATACAGGCCGGTGACGGCGTTA
>DATCIC010000161.1:0-7244 GCA_036508025.1 Rhodoferax sp.
TTGAGGTGCGGGAAAGCAAGCCTGAGAACATCATCATCTCGGTCGATCAGGCGGGCAACATTTTCTGGTACGACGCCCGCATCAAGAATGTGGACGCACTGGTGGAGAAGCTCAAGAAAGTCTCCACCGTCAAGCCCCAACCCGAAGTCCAGGTGCGCGGTGACGCCAACGCCCGCTATGAAGGCGTCGGCAAAGTCCTGCTGGCCTGCCAGCGCGCGGGTATCGTCAAAGTTGCCTTTATCACTGAGCCGCCACCGCTGGGCGGTTGAGCGCCAACAAGGGAATTACCCCCATGGGAATGCACGTAGGAAATGCCAGCAGCTCGGGTGAGCCCGAGGTGATGATGGAGATCAACACCACGCCCCTGATTGACGTGATGCTGGTTTTATTGGTCATGCTGATCATCACGATCCCGATTCAACTGCACTCGGTCAACCTGGAAATGCCGGTCGGCGCGCCGCCCACCAATCTAATCAAGCCGGAAAAAATCCAGATCGATATTGACGCGCAAAGCGTCGTTTACTGGCAGGGCTTGCCCGTGAGCGCACAGGAGCTCGATGAAAAGATGAAAGCCATCGCGCCCCAGCAGCCCCAGCCCGAAGTCCACATCCGTCCCAACAAGGCCTCGCAGTACGCCGTCTTTGCCAATGTGCTGTCTGCCAGCAAGCGCTTGGGGGTTAAAAAAATTGCCGTCATCGGCGCTGAGCAGTTTGTCCAGTAGCTATCTTCATCATGGATGACCGGTTTGAGCCCAAGGATCCGTCCCGACGCGTCAAGGGCGTGTTGATTGTTGTCGTGTTGCACGTGCTGCTGGCTTACGCATTGGTGTCAGGCCTGGCGCGCAAGGGGCCCAACGCCATCAATCAACCGCTTGAAGCGGTGGTGATTCAGGAGGTCATCATTCCACCTTCACCCTTAACGCCACCAGCGCCGTCGCCGAAAGAAACAAGAAAACCACAGGCGGTGCGCAAGCGCGAAGCGTCCCCGCCACCCTCTATGCCAACCTATATGCCGCCATTGGATGTGGCGCCCGAGGTATCAAGTACGGCGCCCGTCGTGGCGTCGGTTGCGCCTGCGGCCACGGCCACGGCCACGGCGGCGGTCGCGGCGCTGCCGCCTGCGCCATCCCCACTGGTGGCCCCCCGCCCAAAGCGCACCAGCATGGGCCTGGTTTGCCCAACCCAGGTGCCACCAGAGATGCCGCGCAAGGCGCTGCGGGATGGCATTGAGGGCGTGGTCAAGGCGCAAATTCATGTCAAAGACGGCACCATTTTGGACGTCACGGTTTTATCCGGTCCGCGCGTGTTTCATGCCGCCGTCAAGGCCGCCATGTTGCAGTACAGATGTGTGACTGATGGGGGCGAGGTCACGGCCACGCAGGAATTCACCTTTAGGTTGGAGTAGGGGTCTGCTCGGCATCAAAGATACTTGTGCTTCATGACCCTATGCGCGGATGGCTTTGCGCACAGTGGCTTTCCCTTCATTAGTCATTCTTATCGATTCATTCTTGGGCTGATGTTGCGGAAAATCAAGGGTAAACCCATACCAATGACCTCCGTTGCAGAGGTATTTCGGTGACTACAATCGCGTCCACCAAACTGCCTGCGTTTCAATGTTGGCAGGTTTATTGCTTGAAGACTTAGCAGAGCTCACAAGGCGGTAGCGCTTGTCAACCAAGTGCCTGACGAAAGTGGCTAAATCACGCGACTGTCAAAAATCGGAGAAGTTTATGGATACCTTCATACAGCAGATCATCAATGGTCTGGTGTTGGGCAGCATGTATGCCTTGGTGGCGCTGGGCTACACCATGGTCTACGGCATCATCGGCCTGATCAACTTTGCGCACGGCGAGGTGTTGATGGTTGGCGCCCTCACCAGCTGGACCATTATTGGCTGGATGCAGGATGCCATGCCCGGCACACCAGGGTGGCTGATTCTGCTGATCTCTCTGATCATTGCCTGTGTGGTGGCGGCGACCCTCAACTTTGTGATTGAAAAGGTGGCGTATCGGCCACTTCGGGACAGCCCCCGGCTGGCGCCCCTGATCACGGCCATCGGCATGTCGCTGCTGCTGCAGACCTTGGCCATGATCATCTGGAAGCCCAATTACAAGCCTTACCCGAACTTGTTGCCGCGCACGCCGTTTGAGATCGGGGGCGCGGTGATTACACCGACCCAAGTGTTGATTCTGGGTATGACGGCGGTGTCGCTGGCCGTGCTCATGTGGTTGGTCAACTACACCAAATTAGGGCGCGCCATGCGGGCCACGGCTGAGAATCCACGCGTGGCGGCCCTGATGGGTGTCAAACCCGACGTCGTTATTTCTGCCACCTTCGTGATTGGTGCTGTGCTGGCGGCGATTGCCGGCGTTATGTGGGCTGCCAACTACGGCACCGTACAGCACACCATGGGCTTTTTGCCGGGCCTGAAAGCCTTTACCGCAGCCGTGTTTGGCGGTATTGGTAATTTAGGCGGCGCTGTGCTGGGTGGCATTTTGCTGGGTTTGATCGAATCCTTGGGTGCCGGCTACATTGGCACGCTGACGGGTGGCGTCCTGGGCAGCAACTATTCCGACATTTTTGCCTTCGTTGTGCTGATCTTTGTGCTGACCTTGCGGCCCTCCGGCTTGCTGGGTGAGCGGGTGGCAGATCGTGCCTGACACAAGGAACATCATGAAACAACAAAAGAAAATCGTCGTCTTCCTGTTGGCCGCCGTCGGCCTGTTGATATTGCCGCTGGTTCTACAAAGCTTTGGCAACGCCTGGGTGCGCATTGCTGACATGGCACTGCTCTATGTGTTGCTGGCCCTGGGGCTCAATATTGTGGTCGGCTACGCCGGCCTGCTGGACTTGGGCTACGTCGCCTTTTTCGCCATTGGCGCCTACATGTACGGCCTGCTGGCGTCGCCCCATCTGACCGAGACCTTTGCCTGGATTGGTGCGATGTTTCCAGACGGCTTGCATGCACCGTTATGGATCGTGATCCCGGCGGCTGCCGGTCTGGCGGGTTTTTTTGGCATTCTGTTGGGTGCGCCCACGCTGCGCTTGCGCGGCGATTACCTGGCGATTGTGACTTTGGGTTTTGGCGAAATCATCCGGGTTTTTCTGAATAATCTGGATCACCCGGTCAACATCACCAATGGGCCCAAGGGTGTGAGCCAGATTGATTCCCTGAGTTTCTTTGGGCTGAACTTGGGGCAAACGCTCGACATCGGCGGCTATGAGTTGAATTCTGTGTCCTTGTATTACTACATGTTCTTGGCGCTGGTGTTGTTCAGCGTGCTGATCTCGCATCGGCTGCAGCTTTCACGTGTGGGTCGCGCCTGGATGGCCATTCGTGAGGATGAAATAGCCGCCAAGGCCATGGGCATCAATACCCGCAACCTGAAATTGCTGGCTTTTGGCATGGGTGCCACTTTTGGTGGCGTCTCAGGCACCATGTTCGCTTCTTTTCAGGGCTTTATTTCCCCCGAGTCCTTCAGCCTGATGGAGTCGGTCATGATTGTGGCCATGGTGGTGCTGGGCGGCATCGGGCATTTGCCAGGTGTCATTCTGGGTGCCGTGCTGCTCTCCGCCTTGCCGGAGGTGTTGCGCTACGTCGCTGGGCCCTTGCAGGCCATGACCGGTGGCCGGCTGGATGCGTCAATTTTGCGTCAGCTCCTGATTGCCCTGGCCATGATCAGCGTCATGCTGGTGCGTCCGCGTGGTTTGTGGCCGTCGCCCGATCACGGCAAGTCCTTGCAGCAGAAGGGAGAAGGCGCATGACAGATACCGTACTCAACGTCGCCAACGTTTCCAAACGATTTGGCGGCCTGCAGGCCCTGAGCGATGTCGGCATCAAAATCAAACGTGGCCAGGTTTATGGACTGATCGGCCCCAATGGTGCCGGCAAGACCACGTTTTTCAATGTGCTGACCGGCCTGTACACGCCTGACGCTGGCCGCTTTGAGCTCGCTGGCAAGACCTACCAGCCGACTGCCGTCCATTTGGTGGCCAAGGCGGGTATTGCACGCACCTTCCAGAACATTCGCCTATTCGCCGAAATGACCGCGCTGGAGAACGTCATGGTCGGCCGTCATGTGCGTACCCATTCGGGTTTGCTGGGGGCCATTTTCCGCACACCGGGTTTCAAGAGAGAAGAAGCGGCCATTGCCCAACGTGCGCAGGAGTTGCTGGACTATGTCGGCATTGGCAAATTGGCCGACTACAAGGCCCGCACGCTGAGTTATGGCGACCAGCGCCGCCTGGAGATCGCCCGCGCGCTGGCGACCGACCCGCAACTGATTGCCCTGGACGAGCCCGCCGCCGGCATGAACGCCACCGAAAAGGTCTTGCTGCGTGAGTTGATCGACAAAATTCGCAATGACAACCGCACGATCTTGCTGATTGAGCATGATGTGAAGCTGGTGATGGGCTTGTGCGACCGTGTCACGGTGTTGGACTACGGCAAACAGATTGCCGAAGGCACGCCGGCCGATGTGCAGCGAGACGAAAAAGTAATTGAGGCCTATCTGGGCACCAGTGGTCACTAATCAGTTGGGGACAGAGCTTGCCCACTTTGTGTGGCTACGGTCTGTCCCGCAAAGTATCAGGATGTTGAGGACAGCGCTAAAGGTCTGTCCCGCAAGGAAATAACGATGGCGAAAACTCTTTTAAAAGTAACCGGACTCAAAGTAGCTTATGGCGGCATCCAGGCGGTCAAAGGCATTGACTTTGAAGTGCACGAGGGCGAACTGGTGTCATTGATCGGCTCCAATGGCGCGGGTAAAACCACCACCATGAAGGCCATCACCGGCAGTTTGCCAATCAACGATGGTGATATCGAATACTTGGGCAAAAGCATTCGCGGCCAAGGCCCCTGGGACTTGGTGAAACAGGGCCTGGCCATGGTGCCGGAAGGGCGCGGTATTTTTACCCGCATGACCATTCTTGAGAACCTGCAGATGGGCGCCTATATCCGTGACGACAAGCCCGAAATCCTGTTGGATATCGACAAGGTGTTCACCATCTTCCCGCGTCTCAAGGAGCGCCGTGATCAACTGGCGGGCACGCTGTCCGGCGGCGAGCAGCAAATGCTGGCCATGGGCCGCGCCTTGATGAGCCGCCCCAAAGTGCTGCTGATGGACGAGCCGTCCATGGGGCTGGCGCCGATCATGGTGGACAAGATTTTTGAAGTGGTGCGTGATGTCTATGCGCAGGGCGTGACCGTGCTACTGGTGGAGCAAAACGCCAGTCGGGCCTTGTCCATTGCCGACCGCGGTTACGTGATGGAGTCCGGCATCATCACCATGTCGGGCGATGCCAAAACCATGCTTCACGACCCCAAGGTGCGGGCCGCTTATTTGGGCGAGTAAACCAAAGCGATCTGGCACTGCGTATTTATTTATAAGAAATAAGGCTGTAGCCCCCGTCTAATAAGCGCGAGTAGCTGCTATTTTGATAGCATGCTGTTCATTAACCGTGACCTGCCCCACGCGAGGCAGTGCTGGCCCAGAGGTTCAGATTCATCCCCTTGACTTGCGCAGCCGCCATTATTTCCGTGGGGTTGTTTGATTTCGCTCAAGTTCATGGGGTGTTGAGCGCGGCACAGTGTGGTCCATGCTGTCTATTCATACTATTGCTCGGGCTGTTAAGCCACAAGTTGCTGCCCGGGGTGAGCTCTTGCTCAAGCGTGCCAATCTCTCGCCGTGGGTCACCTATGTGGAGTCGGGGCGTGTGGCCTTGGGCGTCATGGACGGTGACGCCATGGAGCATCAGTTGGGTGTGGTTGAAGGCCCTTGCTGGCTGGAGGCGACGCCTGCCGTGCTGAACCTGCCGCACGCCGTGGATGCGGTTGCAGAAACCGAAGTTATTTTGCGCCGTGTGCCAGTGGCTGAATTTCTTCGTTCGCTGTCTACGATGTCGATGTCAGCTCAGACTGTCTTGCGCGACGTAGCCAGGGCGCACCGCCAGCAAACCGAATTGGCGATCAGCCGCCTGGCCAAAGATGCCGAGGCGCGCTGTGCCGAGTGGCTGCTGCAGCATGCCCAGACGGGCGACCGAGGCGTGTTGGCGGTGCTGCTGCAGCAGCGCAAGCGATCTGTTGCGGCACAGTTGGGCATTGCACCTGAGACATTTTCTCGTGTGTTGCGCCACATGCGTGAGCGCAGCCTGATCAGCGGTTCGGGCCGAACCGTGAATCTGGTGGACCCGGGCGGGCTTCGGTTGCTGGCTGGCGTCTGAACGCCGCTGGTATCGCCAAGGCTTTGAGGCCTGCATGAGAGGTGAGGTGATCTGTGTTCCAGGCGTCAACAATCAGGCGACCACGCTGGCCTCGCGCAGCACGCCCAGTTGGTGCTGGGTCGCGTCAGCGGTTTTTTAGAGCGCCAAGTTAGTTGAATCGGAACCCTTGGGCAGTGCTGGGGTTGTTCTACTGGCCCGAGGCTAAGGCAAAATGGGGGCTGGAATATTAAGATCACCAGCAGAATGACCCCTCCCCGACTTCATCTTGCAGGTATCACTAAAAGCTATCCCGGTGTCGTCGCCAACAGCGATGTCTCGCTGACCGTCATGCCGGGCGAGACCCATGCGGTGTTGGGCGAAAACGGTGCCGGCAAGTCAACCCTGATGAAAATCATCTATGGCGCGGTCAAGGCCGATGCCGGCACGATGATGTTCAATGGTCGCCCGGTGCACGTCCGCAACCCGCAAGAGGCGCGCGCTTTGGGTATCAGCATGGTGTTTCAGCATTTCAGTCTGTTTGACACCATCACCGTGGCTGAGAACGTCTGGCTCGGTTTGGGCAAGCACCTGAGCCTGGCTGAGGTCACACACAGCATCACCACCAAGGCGGCCGAATACGGGCTCGACATCGACCCCGCGCGACCGGTGCACACCTTGAGCGTTGGCGAGATGCAGCGGGTTGAAATCATCCGTGCTTTGCTGACCAACCCGCAGCTGCTGATACTCGATGAGCCTACCTCGGTGCTCACGCCGCAAGCGGTGGAGAAGCTGTTTGTGGTGCTGAAAAAGCTCGCCAGTGAGGGCTGCAGCATTTTGTACATCAGTCACAAGTTGCATGAAATTCGCGAACTGTGCAATGTCTGTACCGTGCTGCTGGGTGGCAAAGTCACCGGGGTGTGCGACCCGGCACAGGAGACCAACGCCACTTTGTCGCGCCTGATGATCGGTGCCGAGTTGCCCCAACTCATCCGGCACGAGCACAAGCTGGGGGCGCCGCTGTTACGCGTGCAAGACTTGTCGCTG
>DATCIC010000162.1:0-12118 GCA_036508025.1 Rhodoferax sp.
AGTGGCGGCCTGTGCGAACCACCATTTGGTGGTGGCCAAACAATTGCAGGGCCATTCGACCACGAGCTCAGTCCTGGCGGTGCAGGGCGAACAGCGGGTGGCCGAAGTGGCGCGCATGCTGGGGGGGGAGCGACTCTCCGATACGACATTGGCGCACGCACGCGAGATGCTGCAGACAGGAGGATTTTCTGATGAAGTCTGAATCGGATAACTTGCAGATCGTCCTCATCACCGGCATGTCGGGCTCCGGCAAGTCGGTGGCGCTGCATGCGCTGGAAGACGCTGGCTTTTTCTGTGTCGATAACTTGCCGCCCGAACTTTTTTTGCCGTTTGTCGCGCTGCAGAAGATGCATCAAACCAGGCGGGTCGCCATTGCGATGGACGTTCGCACGGCGTCGTCACTGCCCTTGGTACCCGAGCAGCTCGCAACCCTGCGAACGCAGGGTGTCATGGTCAAGTCTCTGTTTCTGGATGCCACAACCGGAACGTTGGTGCGCCGTTATTCAGAAACCCGCCGCAAGCACCCGCTGTCACAATCCGCATCCGAGCACTCGCCACAAGACCAGCGGCGTGCGCTGGTGGATGCCATTGAGCTCGAGCGTGAGCTGCTGGCTGATCTGCGGGAAAACGCCCATGTCATCGACACCAGCATCATCAGGCCCTCGCAATTGCAGGGCTACGTCAAGTCACTGATTTCCACATCCGGCGAGCAACTGACGCTGGTGTTCGAGTCCTTTGCTTTCAAGCGCGGTGTTCCCGGTGACGCCGACTATGTGTTTGATGTGCGCATGCTGCCAAACCCGCACTATGAGCCAGAGCTGCGCCATTTGACCGGGCGGGATGCGCCAGTCGCTGATTTTCTGGAAGAACAGGCAGATGTCGTGCTCATGCTGGAGCACATCCAGAAGTTCTTGAGCCACTGGCTTGGCGCACTGGCGCGCGATCACCGAAGCTACGTCACGGTCGCCATTGGCTGCACCGGTGGCCAGCACCGCTCGGTCTATTTTGTGGAAAGATTGGCGGATCTGTTTGGCGACAAGTGGGTGACGTTGAAGCGGCACCGGGAACTGGAAGCCAACCCGGTTAACCCTGGAGCAGCAACTTCCTGACCGGTGCCGGCAAGCCCAAGCGGGGCCACTCATCTGGGGTCATCCACCGCCCCTGCGACGACGCCAGGGCAGGGTTTGGCATGTGAACCTGAACCGGATGCAGATACAGGTCCTTGTGAGTCAATACGTGGACAAAAGAAGGCGTGTCATGCAATGCGGTGCGATAGCGCTTGGGAACCGCCGCCTCCAGGGCCTCGCGCTGGTCGAACCAAGGTAAGCAGTAAAGCCCCGCCCAGACCCCGGGGCTCGGCCGCTGGCTCAGCCACACGGAGTCATCTTCGCCCTGAGCCCACAGCAACCAGATCACCTGTGAACTGCGCTTGAGTTTGCGAGTCTTCACCGGGTAGGACTCGGGCCGACCCAGACCCCGCGCCACACAAGACCGGGCTAGCGGGCAGACTTCGCAGTCTGGTTTTTTGGCGGTACAAACCGTGGCACCCAAGTCCATCAGTCCCTGCGTGTAGCGCGGCATCGCGTGTGTCAGATCGCGTAGCGGCAACATTCGCGACGCCTCATCCCAAAGCCGTCGCTCGTTGGCCACTGACGCCAAGTCGCTGTCAAAGCCCAGCACGCGCGTGAGCACGCGCTTGACGTTGCCATCCAGAATGGCCACCCGTTCACCAAAGCACAAGGATGCAATTGCTGCGGCCGTCGAGCGACCAATACCCGGCAGTGTTTGAAGCAGCTGGGCTGTTGGGGGGAAAAGGCCGCCGTGCACTCTCATGACCGCCTCAGCGCACAAATGGAGGTTGCGGGCGCGGCTGTAATAGCCCAGACCACTCCATAAACCCAATACGTCATCAAACGCTGCTGTGGCCAGCGATTCAACGTTGGGGAATCGCTCCAGAAAGCGAGGGAAATAATCCAGCACGGTCGTCACCTGCGTCTGTTGCAGCATGATTTCGGACAACCAGACCCGGTACGGATCGCGGGTGTTCTGCCATGGCAAATCATGGCGGCCATGGGTTTTTTGCCAGTGCACCACTTGAGTGGCGAAATCCTTTACCACGCTTTCATTCAAGCTTGTCACACCAGTTCAATGATTTCGGTGACATCGCCAGCATCGGTCACTGTGCCCCGATCAGGGCCGGTTGCGGTCACCAGATAGCCGGTTAGCTCTGATAGTTTGGTGTTGAGTTGATTCAAGTTGTTTTTTTGCGCCTGAATTTCATCAATGCGCTCACCGAGTCCACCGGAGGCTTGTTGAATTCGATCAATTGCCTCCAGTCGCCGGCTGAAGTTGCGCCGCCGCTCGCGCAACTGGACATCCAGTTGGGCCGCGGCCGCCTTGCTCCACAACTCGATGTCGCCCAACGCCGTTTCATGGATGGTGCGAAGACGGGTGGACAGGGCACGCACCAGTCGATCTGAAAACTCAGCTTGCGCCAGCCTGAATGTGTTGCCAAGACTCAAGTACTGGAGATGGCTGCGTTCCACCAGATCCAGATCGTGCAGATAGCCGTCCAAAGCAGGTTCGGTTGGCGCCTGCAATGAAAATCCATGTTCGCCGTTCAATTGTCGAAACGTCGCTGCCAGCATGACCTGGATTTCCGCGCTGATGGATTGCACCTGCCGCAGGTTGTTGCGCAGTCGCTCAAAGGTGTCGCCATAGGCGCGTTTGACACCCAACTTGATGCCCGTTTGTTGCAATACCTGGGTGAGCTGGGCCATTTCTTTCTTGAGTGCTCTCGGCCCCAGAAGACTGAATACTTCACGCAGCAGTTTCAGGTGGACCGAACGTACCGCATGAATTTTCGCGCCGCCCAGATCAAACTCGGTTTGCTCCTGCGAAATGCGGGACCGCATGTTTTTGATCACGGCTGAGTTTTTGCCCTGCAGACCCTCAAGCTCCATCAGTTGCTCTGTCAGGTCGCGTCTGCGCATGTGAATAACGCGGCCTGTTTCGGCCTGTAAATCTGAAATGCCGCTGAAGATGGCTGAGCCCAACATTTTCTGCCGTTGCCCCATGATGCCCCGGCTAAGCGCATCTTCAAGCGTGGATAGACAACTGAGTTCCAGCAAAGCCGAATCGTCCGTCACCTTGGCCACCAGGCCCTTTTGCGCGGATACCGGGATCACCTGCTGCCTGGGGATGCCCAATATTTCGGCGGTTGAAGCCTGCTGACGCTCAATCTGCGCCTGCACCTGAGCGGGTGAACTCAGGGCGTCCCACAAAGTGTCTATCTTGTTGAGAACCACCAGCCTTGAACTTGCATCAATCGAATCATCCACCAGGTGCTCACGCCAGATGGCAAGGTCCGACTTGGTGACGCCTGTGTCTGCGCCCAGAATAAAAACGACGGCATGGGCCTGTGGAATCAGGCTGACCGTCAGTTCCGGTTCGGCGCCGATGGCGTTAAGGCCTGGTGTATCCAGAATCACCAAGCCCTGCTTCAATAAAGGATGCGCAATATTGATCAACGCATGCCGCCATTTGGGGACTTCCACCAGGCCTTGCGCATTGACCGTCGGATTGTCTTCTGGCGTCTCGGTCTGCCAAAAACCAAGCGCTGTGGCTTCGGTCTGTGTCACATGACGGGTTTCAGCTACCTTCTCTAGAGCCTCCGAAAGCTGCTTCGGATCATGTACATTCAGATCAATGCGCGCCCATTTTTCGGGCACCATGCGCCATTCCATCAACGCTTGCGGTTGCAGGCGCGTTTCAATTGGCAGGAGACGCAGACAAGGTGGAACGTCTGCGTCATAGCTCATCTCGGTCGGGCACATCGTGGTTCGTCCGGCGCTGGCGGGCATGATGCGCCGCCCGTAGCCGGCAAAAAAAATGGCGTTGATCAACTCGGATTTGCCGCGCGAAAACTCGCCCACAAACGCGACCATGACTTTGTCGACGCGCACCTGGGTTTCCAGGCGGCGCAAGCGCTCTTCTACGGCGGCGTCGAGCAGCTCGTGGTCGTTCAGCCACTCGGCCAATAGCTTCAGGCGCAGGGCAAACTCACGCCGCCACGTGCCGTGCAGATCAAATTGTTCGTTGAATGAAGTAGCCAAATTGCCTCCGCGCAATGTTTCAATATAGCACCGAGCCGTGGTTCAATGCCTAAGCTTTCTGGCAATGAGGGCAGTAAAACGTCGACCGCTGACCTTGTCGTAAGGATTTGATGGGCGTTGCGCAGACCCGGCAGGGCTGACCTTGCCGGGCATAAACCATGGCTTCCAGCTGAAAATGTCCGTTCTCGCCCTTTGCGCTGGAAAAGTCCCGCAGCGTGCTGCCGCCCGTTGCCACCGCGCGCGCCAGCACATCCCGGATCGCCGCGTGCAGTCTGGCGCTGCGCGGCCGGCTCAGTCGGTCAGCGCTCAGGGTTGGTCGAATGCCCGCCATAAACAGTGCTTCTGACGCGTAAATATTGCCCACGCCCACCACCGCATCACCCGCCAGCAATACCTGCTTGATCGCCGCTTTGCGGCGCTTCAATTTGTCATGAAAGCGGTCAACATCAAAATCATCGGACAAGGGCTCCATGCCAAGTTTGCCTAAAAGTTTGTGGGCTTCGGGTGCGTCCTCACCTTTTGCGTAAACCACCGCCCCAAACCGGCGGGGGTCAGTGAGTCGCAGCGTGCCAAGGGTGGTTGCCATCTCAAAATGGTCATGGGCGCCGGCGGGGGGCAATTGCCTGGCAAAACTCAAGCTGCCGGACATTCCCAAGTGCACAAGCAGCAAGCCTTGATCAAGATCAATCAACAAGTACTTGCCACGTCTGCGCACTGCCTGCACGGATCGCCCCGCCAACTGGGCGGGAGAACATCCCAGTGGCCAGCGCAGCGGTTTACCCATGCGCACAGAAATGACTTTTGCGCCTGCTATTTCGAAGGCAAAACTCAACCGTGTGACTTCAACCTCAGGCAATTCGGGCATGGCAAAGAAATTTGGGTGGCATGGATTATTATCATCTCATGATGCCTTTTCACCGTTTCCATCGTTTCCCCGTGCTGCTCGCCCTCGTTTGCGCGCTGAGCGTGAATGCACAAACGCAGTCTGGCAAAGCGGCTGAGCCCACGGTTTCAGCGCTCAGCAGCGAGCTCTTTTATCAATTGTTGTTGGGGGAACTCAATGCCCGCGGCGGTGAACCCGGCGCCGCTTACTCGCTGATTCTTGATGCGGCGCGAAAAACGAATGATCCAAGACTCTACCAACGTGCTGTTGACATCGCCTTGCAGGCACGCTCAGGCGACTCGGCGTTGCTGGCGGCGCGTGCCTGGAAACAAGCGCAGCCCGCATCACGCGAGGCCAATCGCTACGTCCTGCAAATATTGATTGGTTTGAACCGTATGGGCGAGACGCTGGAGCCGCTCAAGCGCGAGATCGCGACAGCCGATGCCCAAGACCGGGTCGCCACCATCCTGGGTCTTGCGCGCTACTTTGCCCGTGCGACCGATAAAAAACTGGCCGCCACCACGGTTGAGCAAGCATTGGCCAGCTACTTGAACGCGCCAGGGACCGGCGCTGCTGCCTGGAGCGTCATCGGACGCATGCGTCTTGATGCCGATGACGCCAGCGGCGCATTGAATGCTGCGCGCAAGGCGCAGGCGCTGGATGCCAAATCAGAGCATCCCGTCTTGTTGGCCTTGGCCATGATGGGTGCCAAAGTGCCGCAAGCTGAAGCCCTTGTGCAAAAATACCTCGAAGGTAAACCTCGGCCCGAGGTACGAATGGTGTATGTACGCGCCTTGCTGGATGCGCAGCGCTATGCCGAGGCGACAACGCAACTGCAACTCGTCACCTCTGAAAAACCTGACTATGCCGAGGCCTGGCTGATACGAGGCGTACTCGAATTACAGGAGGGCCATCCCGCCGTGGCCGAACGCTCGCTGCAGCAATTTGTGGATCGGACGCTGGCTCAGCGCAAAGACACACCGCGCCCGCAAGCGGAGCGTGGTTTGACCCAGGCTTATCTTTCCCTGGCCCAAATTGCCGAGCAAAGGAAAGATTTTGTTCAAGCCGATGTGTGGCTGCAACGCATTGACAGCCAAGAAGACCGGCTCAATGCCCAACTGCGCCGGGCCGGTCTCCTTGCGCGGCAAGGCAAGCTGGAAGACGCGCGCCAACTGATTCGCAGCCAACCCGAGGAGTCTCCTGCAGACGGTCGACTAAAAACAAGCGCCGAAGCACAACTGCTGCGTGACAGCAAGCAGTACCCGGCCGCCTATGAACTTCTGGCCCAGGCTGTTTCGACCAACCCCGTGGATTTTGACCTCACTTATGACATGGCCATGGTGGCCGAAAAGCTGGGCAAGCTCGACGAGATGGAACAGCTGCTGCGCAGTGTCATTGCTGGCAAGCCCGACGATCCCCATGCCTATAACGCATTAGGCTACTCGCTGGCAGAGCGAAGCATTCGCTTGGTCGAGGCCAAACAACTCATTTTGAAGGCGCTGGACTATGCGCCGGGTGACCCATTCATTAGCGACAGTCTGGGCTGGGTTGAATTCCGCAGTGGCAATCTGGCTGAGGCTCAACGCATTCTGGAGACCGCATTCAAAGCCCGTCCGGATGCAGAAATTGCAGCTCATTGGGGTGAGGTCTTGTGGACCCTGGGTCAGCGCGATCAGGCGCTGGGCACCTGGAAGCAGGGCCTGGAAATCAATGCCGAAAATGAAACCTTGCTTGAAACACTGAAACGCCTGCGTGTGACCTTGTGATGCGGTGCAGAATAACTGGCTTTGCTGCTCTTTTTTTTGCTATTGTATTTATAGCCGGTTGCGCAGTCCCGGCGGGGGGCAGCACCATCAATAGGTCTGAGCGTTCAGTTTGGCGCGGACGGTTGGCGGTTCGGGTCGAGTCCGACCAGACGCAGTCTCAGCCGCAGGTCTTTGCTGCCGGGTTTGAGCTGACTGGCGACGCTCAGGCCGGTGAGTTGACGCTGTACACGCCTCTGGGCACGACCGCTGCGGCGCTGTCCTGGTCGGCCCAAACGGCCCTTATGCGCACCAATGGCGACATTCGCTCTTTTGCATCGCTGGACGCCTTGATCCAGCAGGCAGTCGGCACCGGGATACCCGTGGCGGCGCTCTTTGCCTGGCTGGCGGGAGACAACATGAATGCGGCGGGTTGGAGTGCCGACTTGTCGCAACTGGCTAATGGCCGGGTCACCGCCCGGCGCACAGAGCCCGCGCCCGTGACGGAACTGCGTCTGGTGCTTGAAAAGTGAAGTCGCTCTACGATATTTGCGCACCGGCCAAGCTCAACCTGTTTTTGCATATAACCGGCAGGAGAAGCGATGGCTATCATTTGCTGCAATCGGTCTTCATGCTGATTGATTGGTGCGACACACTGCATTTTGACCTGCGTGCCGATGGACAAATCAGCCGCGAGGATCTTGCGACGCCCTTGCCGCTTGATGACCTTGTTGTCCGCGCTGCGCGGGCTCTGAAGGCTGCCAGCAGCAGCCCCTTAGGCGTTCATATCGGGATCGAAAAATGCATTCCCGCGCAAGCGGGCATGGGCGGCGGATCTTCCGATGCGGCGTCGACCCTGTTGGCATTGAACCGTCTGTGGCGGCTCAACTTTTCACTCGAAAAGCTGATCAAAATCGGGCTGCAACTGGGTGCCGATGTCCCGTTTTTTCTGGGTGGACGCAACGCCTGGGTTGAAGGAATTGGTGAAAAAATGAGCCCTGTTGTCCTGCCCTCAGGTCGCTTTTTGGTGGTCAAGCCGGCCGAGGGGCTCGAAACGAGATTAATTTTCTCGGATCCGGCTCTTAAAAGAGACCGTGAAACAGCTATAATTTCAGGCTTCGCTGCAAATGCATTCGGTTTTGGTTGTAACGACCTGCAGAGTGTTGCCCAAAGACTTTGTCCCGGCGTGACCCAGGCCCTTGAGTGGCTTGCATCGCTTGGACTCAGTGGCCGGATGACAGGTTCTGGAAGCGCGGTGTTTGCACAAATGTTGCAAGACGTTGATCTGAGAGGCGCTCCAAGCGGGTTTCAGGTCAGGTTGTGTAATAGTTTGAATGTTCATCCCTTGGTGGGTTGGGCAGTCAGCGACAGGTTGTCGGTTGGGAGCGCTTAGCTGCCAACCCGTGTAGGGGAGTCGCCAAGTTGGTTAAGGCACTGGATTTTGATTCCAGCATGCGAAGGTTCGAATCCTTCTTCCCCTGCCAAATTTTAAGTTGTACGTATCACACACTGGTCGTACAAGCGCAAACGTCACTTAAGCTGGGATACTCATGCAGGCTGCTCCAACCCCTGATTTCATGGTTTTTACCGGCAATGCCAATCCTGCAATGGCAGCGGACATTGCCAGTTACCTGAACATTTCCCTGGGTGCCGCAACGGTTGGCCGTTTCTCTGACGGTGAAGTGACGGTTGAAATCAACCAGAACGTGCGGGCCCGGGACGTTTTTGTGGTGCAGTCCACTTGCGCGCCGACCAACGATAACCTGATGGAATTGCTCATCATGGTGGACGCACTCAAGCGTGCATCGGCAGAACGCATCAGTGCCGTGATCCCCTATTTCGGCTATGCGCGGCAAGACCGTCGCCCACGCTCCAGCCGTGTCCCGATTACGGCCAAGGTCGTCGCCAACATGCTGCAGACCGTCGGTGTGGCCCGTGTTCTGACCATGGATTTGCATGCCGACCAGATTCAGGGTTTTTTTGATATTCCGGTCGACAATATTTTTGCGTCCCCCGTTTTGCTGGGCGATCTGCGCCAGAAAAACTATGAAGACTTGATTGTGGTGTCACCCGATGTGGGTGGCGTGGTGCGCGCGCGCGCCTTGGCCAAGCAGCTCAACTGCGACCTCGCCATCATCGACAAACGTCGTCCCCGAGCCAATGTGAGCGAAGTGATGCACGTGATTGGAGAAATTGATGGCCGCAACTGCGTCATCATGGATGACATGATCGACACCGCTGGCACACTGGTCAAGGCGGCTGAAGTTTTGAAAGAGCGCGGCGCAAAAAAGGTTTATGCCTACTGCACGCACCCTATTTTTTCGGGTCCCGCCATAGAGCGCATCACGAATGGCAATGCGCTTGATGAAGTGGTGGTCACGAACACCATTCCTTTGAGCCAGACGGCATCCGCCTGCGGCAAAATTCGGCAACTGAGTGTGGCACCGCTGATCGCCGAGACGATCCAGCGTATTGCCAAAGGCGATTCAGTCATGAGTTTGTTCTCGGATCAGGAAAACCTTTTCTGATTTGGGCAAAAGTGGGCTCAAGCACAAAACATGATGTGCGTTGAGCTTTTTTAAATCGGAGTCACACTGGTCGCGGTGGACTCCTCCTGGAGTAAAAACTATGAAATTCGTCGCTTTTGAGCGCGCCAAGCAGGGTACGGGTGCGAGCCGCCGTCTCCGCATCACCGGTCGCACACCGGGTATTGTTTACGGTGGTGGCGCTGAGCCACAGCAGATCGAGATTGATCACAATGCCCTCTGGCATGCCTTGAAAAAAGAGGCGTTCCACGCCGCCGTTCTGGATATGGAACTGGACGGAAAAGACAATAAGGTTTTGTTGCGTGACGTGCAAATGCACCCGTTCAAGCAGCTCATCCTGCACGTTGACTTCCAGCGCGTTGATGCCAGTACCCGACTGCACATGAAAGTGCCATTGCACTACAGCGGCGATGAAAACTCGCCCGCCGTCAAGACTGAAGGCTGCATTGCCAATCACGTGATCACCGAAATCCAAGTGTTGTGCCTGCCGACTGATCTGCCTGAATTCATCGCCGTGGATTTGAGTGGCCTGAAAAAAGGTGCCTCTCTGCACCTGGCCGATGTCGCACTGCCCAAGGGCGTGACCGCCGTAACACATGGCAACAAAAACCCGGTTCTGGTATCGGTGGTGGTTATTGGTGCTACAGAAGCGCCAGTCGCCGAAGCTGGCGCGGCACCAGTTGTTGCTGCTGCTGCGCCCGCGGCAGCTGGCAAGGCAGCGCCTGCAGCCAAAGCACCAGCAGCCAAAGCGCCTGCAGCCAAGAAGAAGTAACGCTTGAAGTGTTGGCACAGCGTGACCTGCGTGGCAGGTCGCGCTGTGTTGCGTCAATGGCAATGACTGGCTGCCAACTGCCCATTAATGGCCCACTCGTGGGCCATTTTGTTTTTTTGCGCTTACCCTGATAATTTAAACATGATCAAACTCTTTGTTGGTCTTGGCAACCCCGGCCCCGAATACGAATTCACCCGTCACAACGCGGGATTTTGGTGGCTGGATGCGGTCGCCCGCGAGCTCAAAGCAAGTCTGGCGATGGACAAAACTTACCATGGCCTGGTAGCGCGAGTCACCGTCAACGGGCAAGCAGTCTGGCTGCTCAAACCGCAAACCTTCATGAACCTGAGCGGTAAATCAGTCGCTGCACTGGCCCGTTTTTTCAAAATTGAGCCTCAGGAAATACTGGTGGCGCACGACGAATTGGATATCGTTCCCGGTGAGGCCAAGCTCAAGCTTGGGGGCAGCCATGCCGGCCACAACGGTTTGCGCGACATTCACGCCCAACTGGGTACTGACGACTATTGGCGCCTGCGCTTGGGTGTCGGGCATCCAGGTATCAAGTCGGAAGTCATCAACTGGGTGTTGAAAAAACCTTCGCTGGATCACCGGCTGGCGATGGATCAGTGCATCGCCCGCGCCATCACAGCCCTGCCGCACCTGTTGGCTGGTGACATGGACAAAGCCATTTTGTTGATACATACCAGCAAGCCGCCCAGACCGAAGCCGCCCAGGCCTGAAAATACAATGCCGTAAATCCAGTCGCCCTTTTGTCCCACCCAACCGGAGTTACACCATGCCAAGCCGCATGTTAATTGCTATATTTATAGTAGCTGCTAGCGCTTTATCGACGGGGGCTAGAGCTCAAAAAGTCTATAAGTGTGGCAATGCCTACAGCCAGACGCCCTGTTCCGGTGGGGACGTTATCGATCCTGCGGACCCGCGTACATCTGCCCAAAAAGATCAAACCGATCTGGCCATTGGTCGTGATGCCCGTCTTGCTGACGCGATGGAGAAGGCTCGGCTGGCGCAAGAGAAAAAAGACCTGGCTGCGAACACGCCGGCGAAAAAGTCGTTGGAAAAGCCAGCAAGCGCCAAGGCCCCAAAAAAGGTCAGTATCCAGCAGGCGAAACTAAAGAAAAGGAAAGAAAAAGAGCCGAACTATTTTGTGGCGCAGCTTCCGGGCGACAAAAAGAAAAAATCGACGCCAAAAAAGAGTACGCCAGAAAAGGACGCGAGCAAGATCTGATGCCGGTCACGCTGATGGCGTCGCTCAAAGGACGACGGGTTTCTTCACCTTGAGCTGCAGTTGCCGGTATTTCTGCCACAGTGTTTCCCGGTCTTCCACAAACTGCGGATCAATCGGTATGCAGGCCACCGGGCAGACCTGCACGCATTGGGGTTCGTCAAAATGCCCGACACATTCGGTGCATTTATGCGGATCAATCTGGTAGATTTCCGGTCCCATGAAAATGGCGTCGTTGGGGCACTCCGGCTCGCACACATCGCAATTGATGCATTCGTCAGTGATGATCAGAGCCATGGCTGAACATGCGTTACAGGGTCAAAGGTATTCGGATTAACTTGCATGGTTCGAATTATCGGTGCTGCCACACCAGGCGGCGCCAAGTCCCTACAGGCATCAGGCCCACAATCGAACAACCGGATCTGGTCATTGCGCGCTACCCGCCAGCCACCGCGGCTTGCGGTAAACGGCCCCTCACGATGCAGCGAGAGTAGAGCGCCTGTGGCGCAGCCAGAGCTTCTCGATTTCGACTGCGATGAAGACCACGGCGGACGCTGCGAGACATAACATCAGCTCCACCGGACTCAGGGCTTGTGTCTTGAAAATCGGGTTCAGCACGGGCACATAAATCGTGGCCAGTTGCAGCACAAAAGTCAGCAGCACAGCGCCGAGCAGCGGCCGGTTTGAGCCCAAGCCGAGGCGCAGCAATGACTCGGTCTCCGAGCGGATCGCCAGCACATGGGCCATCTGCGACAAGGTCAACACCGTGAACACCATGGTCTGCCAGTGCGCATGGCCGGTGGACATAGCCCAG
>DATCIC010000163.1:0-5080 GCA_036508025.1 Rhodoferax sp.
CGGCGCGGCATTTTTCCACCAGCATGAAGACCGTTCAGCCGTGTTCGCGCGGGCCGACCTGGCGGTGGAATCGGCCCGCCATTCCGCGCGCAACGGCTTGGTCGTGCTGACCGACAAGCCCGACGAACACAGTTCGCTGGGCTCTTTTGCCTGGCGCACCCTCATCCAGACCGCGCTGCTGGAGAACCGTTGGCGTTTGTTGCGCCTGCCGGTGCTGCGCCTGGGCGCACCGCACAGCGTGCTGCAAGACGAGTGCCTGGCGCGCCTGGTGGACACGCACGCGGCGCTGGTCCCGGCGGCGGACTTCATACCGATGGCGGCACGCCACCGCCTGATGCCGGAGGTGGACCGGGCCATCGTGACGCTGGCCTTGGCTTATATAAAACAAAGCCCGCACGAGCAGCAGACTGTGGCCCTCAATTTGTCGCCGCAAAGCTTGAGCGACGCCGATTTCATGGATTGGTTTGCCGGCCAATTGGCTGCATTGAAAAAAGGTGCCAAGCGGCTGGCGATCGAGGTTTCCGAGTTTGGCGTTGTGCGCAACAGGCCGGCCGCCCTGCAGGTACGCGATTTGGTGCGCCAGCATGGGGGCGAGTTTGGCATTGATCACTTTGGCCTCGATCCCCAGGCCGTCATGCTGCTGCGCGAGATGCTTCCGGACTATGTCAAACTGAACGGTTCCCTCACGGCTGATATCGCAGCGGGGAAGACGACCAACGCCATGCTGCAGTCCTTTGTCAAACTGGCTCATGGACTCGACGTGATGGTGATTGCGCAACATGTGGAGAGCCGTGACCAAGTGGCCGTGCTGACGGCAGCGGGGGTCGATGCTGCTTCGGGATTGTTTTTTGGGGCGCCGCAATGATAAAAGACAAAAAGACAGGTAAGGAGGTGTCTAACCCTTGGATTTTGGAACAGGCCGGGATAGGCCCGCCGGTAAGATCCGTGTAAAAACCTGCCATAGTGGCCAAATCTTATGAAGGCAACGTCGTCTGAGTCGGCATCGCCTCTGGTGTCAGGTCTGTTGAAGTCGCGGGCATTGGATGATCGAGAATCGATGCCACTACGTGATCGACTGGAGCTTCGACGAGGACCGCAGCCGCATTCGAACCGGCTTTGGACCTGAGAACGTCACTCGGTTGCGCCGTTTCGTCGTAGGGGTCCTGAACCTTTTCTCTGATGGCAAAACCAGCATCGCTCAGAAAATGAGCAAGCTCAATCGCAACAACCGGATGGTTTTTGATTACCTGCGCATGACGAAAAACTCTACCCGGCAAGCCGCAACTTGAACATTTGATGGAGAACAAATTTACCGTGGCCGAACCGCTGCGCCAGCGTCGCCCACGCGGCCGGCGTACCGGGTACCGTCACCGGCTTCTACTTACTGATTTTTCTTCGCGACCTCGTTGCCGATGTATCCCCCACCCAAGGCGCCGGCAATGGTTGCCAGGGTTTTGCCGTTGCCGCCACCCACCTGATTGCCCAGCAGTCCACCGACAACTGCGCCCACGCCAATTCCAACTGGACTATTTTGAGCGACAGGTGCCGCAGGCGGGTGCGAAGGCACAGAGGAATATTGCCGCGCCGGCTTTACGGGGGCATGTGAGTATTGATGCACGACAGGCTTACTCTGCACAGCTTCACTGTCACTGTTTTTAGGTATCGCGGCCAACGGTGCCGGTACCGAAGCAACCAAGCCTGTCTTGGGTGCACTGTCTGCGGCGGCACTGTGTGACTTCGGCAGAATGTCTGTAATAGCGGCAATACCAATTAGGCTGACCAGCGTGACAGATACCGCAGCGGCCGCCAATAAGGGATGGATACGATTGGGTGTTTGAGTCATGTTCATAAAAAATGTCATTAAGTAAATCGCCATTTGGCGTGCGTACGAATTAAACATTCGAACGATGAAATAGGGTGTACTCAGACTGTTTCGTTTGTAAAGGACGGTAACGACGACGGTGAAAGAAATCAGCAGCCAGCGCCTGTCAACTCGTCAACTCGTCAATTGATCAATGACAGCAATTTTCCGAGAAGTTTTTTGACCTTTGAATGCCGATGCGGTGACGAACGAAAATATTGGAGACAATACAGTGCTGGTGAAATATTTCAACCAGTTAAATAAAAAAGGAAATTTGAAAATGGCAACTGCGAAAAAAACGGCCCCAAAGGCTGCGGCAACTCCAAAGAAGGTAACGGCTCCTGCGAAAGTGGTGAAGCCCGTTGCCAAAGCATTGGTAAAGAAGGCCCCTGTTTCCAAAACAGCCAAGGCCACTGCAAAACTTAGCGCAAGCATCGCGAAGCTGACCGAACGCAAAGACAAAATCAATGCGGAAATCAAAGCCCTGCGCGATCAACGTGCTGCGCTGAAAGTTGTTCCAGCGGCCCCTGCGCCTGTAGCTCCAAAGGCAAAGGCTGCGCCTAAAGGTGTAGCGCCAAAAAAAGCAGTAAAGAAAGCGGTAAAGCCCGCTGCTAAGAAATAGTATTCTTTAGCGATACTGTTGCGCTGCAGAAAAGACCCTTCGGGGTCTTTTTTTTGCTCAGACATTGGCCAGAGTCAGGCCCAGCGCCTGCGCCGCGCGGAACTTGGGACAAGCAAGCCACTGTTCACCTAAACTGGCGGCATGGCCAAACGTTCTTTTCCCCTGTCCAAGGTCTACGGGCTTCTTGAGCCGGGACCGGTTGTGCTGCTGACCACGGCGCATAAAGGCTGCGCCAACGTGATGACGATGTCGTGGCACACCATGATGGAGTTCGAGCCGCCGCTGGTGGGCTGCATCATCAGCGGCCGCGATTTCAGCTTCGATGCCTTGAAGGCGACACGGCAATGCGTGCTCAACATTCCGACCGTGGAGCTGAAAGCGATGGTGGTCGGCTGCGGCAATACATCCGGACGAAGCGTGGACAAATTCAAAGACTTTGGCCTGACGCCTGTGCCGGCTGCGTTGGTCGACGCGCCGTTGATCGCCGAGTGCTACGCCAACCTGGAATGCCGCGTGGTCGATACGCGGATGGTGAACCGCTACAACTTCTTTGTGCTTGAAGTGCTCAAGGCCTGGATCGACCCGGCCTGCAAGGATCCGCGTACGCTCCATCACCGGGGGCGTGGCGTTTTCATGGTGGCTGGCGAGACGATCAAGTTGCCATCGAAGATGAGGTAGACGCCGAAGGCCTCACGCCCCCGTCTTGCCCTTGCGCAGCCGATACCCAAATTGCCGTACCGTCAGGCCCAGCGCCTGCGCTGCGCGGGACTGGTTGCCGCGGTTCAGGGCTCAGTTCAAGCGTGGGTGATCCAGTCAGCGTGGTCCGCATGCTCCAGATGCGGCAGCGTGTTGAAAGTGACCAGGGTGTGGCGTTTCGGGTTGAAGGCGAACTCGGTGATGGCGCTGTTGCGCAGGCGCATATTGAGCTCGATCGTGGTCTCGGGCGTGGTGCCCAGCACATGGCCGATGGCGGTGGCAATCGGCCCGCCGCTGGAGACGATCAGCACATTGCCCTCACAGTTTTTACGGATGTGCTCCAGTGCGCTGGTCACCCCAGCCTTGAACTCGCGGTAGCTGGGCATGCCCTGGGGGCTGACCACGCCGTTCATCCATTGCGTCAGGCCGTCGCGCAGCAGGCGAAAGTGATGGCGGTACAACTCGGGCGTGTCGGGCTTTTCGAGTTTGTACGGGTGCACCGTGGCGATGACCGCCGCGCTGTCGAATTCGTTCAGGCCTGGCCAGAGCAGGGCTTCCCTGTCAAAGGCGCCGCCTTCACGAATAGCGGCATAGGTCTGCAGGTGACGGCGCAAGGTGCCGGTCAGCACGGCGTCGAATGTCAGGCCTTTTTGGTGGAAGTATTCGCCCAGCCGCACGCTTTGTTGCTGGCCCAGCGCACTGAGCTGGTCGTAGTCTTCGGCACCAAACGAAGCCTGGCCATGGCGTACAAGATAGAGGGTTCCCATGCCGTTAATTTAAGCCAAATAGAAGGGTGGCCCTTGTCGCAAAAGCGACGATAGCTATAAATTAAATAGCGTTTAGAGTTTCACGTGGCCGTCGATGCAGGTGACGGATTCGCCACCGACCCAGACCTGACCGGTGGCGTCTTGTTCAATGTGCACGCGCCCGGCGCGGCCCAGGCAAGTGCCTTGCTCGGCGATATAGCTGCCGGGCACGAGGCCATCGGCAATCAGCCACTGGGCCAGGCTGGCGTTGAAGCTGCCGGTGACCGGGTCTTCGTTCACCATCACATCGTTGGCAAAAAATCGCACTTCGACCTGCGGTTGAGCGCTTGGCGCGACATCGGCTGCTGCGGGTGCGCCGAAGCCAAAAGCGCGCGCTTCGCGGTTGGATCGCTTGATGAGCCCGCTGCCGGTTGCTGCACCAGCCACTGCCGCCATGCCGACACCGCTGATGCCCGCATTAATCATCCAGAGCCGCAGCGCTGCCAGATCGGGCTCAAGCTGCAGCACAGCGTCTGCGCTGCTCAGCAACAGACCAAAGTGGTGCGGGCCATTGGTGAGGTGTTGCGCAGCCAACACCTGGCCGCGGCGCAGGCCCAGCGCTGCGGCCAGGCCAGCAACTGCTTCGGGTTCGGGCTGGCTGCGCGTGAGGGCTGGGGCGGCGAAGGCCAGTTGCGTGGCGCTGCGGCGGATGCGCACCAGGCCTACCTTGCATTGCTGCACGATCAGTTCGGGCTGCTTGGGCTCGCCACCGTGCTCCAGCCAGGCGTGGCAACTGCCCAGCGTGGGGTGACCGGCAAAAGGCATCTCGTATGCCGTGGTGAAGATGCGCAGCTGGTAGTCCGCACCCGCAGCGGCGGCCTCGGCACTGGGTGGCAGCACAAATGTGGTTTCCGACAGATTGGTCCAGTGCGCGAAATGCTGCATTTCTTCGTCGCTTAAGCCCGTGCCGTCGAGAACCACGGCCAGCGGGTTGCCCAGATAAGGCGTGTCGGTAAAGACGTCAACTTGTTTGAAGGGGCGGGTTTTCATGGTGCAGAGCTTGGGTGGGTGGTGATCAGGACAGGGCTTGATCCAGCACCCCGCGAATGGCAGGGCGGGCGAGGATGCTGGCGTACCACCGTTCCAAATGGGGCA
>DATCIC010000164.1:0-4081 GCA_036508025.1 Rhodoferax sp.
TATGTCGGTTATTTTCTTCGCCGGTCTGTCCTGGAAGTGGATCGTCCCGCCGCTGCTGTTGGGGGCGCTGGGCGTGGGGTTGCTGGTGGGGTTTGAGCCGCAGTTGTGTGCTGACGGTATGCGTTGGCCGGTGCTGCACGACTACCAGCAGCAGCGCATCTGCACCCTGCTGGACCCGTCGCGCGACCCGCTGGGCAAGGGTTTTCACATCATTCAGGGCATGATTGCGATTGGCTCGGGCGGTTTCTGGGGCAAAGGCTTCATGCAGGGCACGCAGACGCATCTTGAATTTATTCCCGAGCGCACCACCGACTTCATTTTTGCTTCATTTTCTGAAGAATTCGGGTTAATTGGCAATTTGCTGCTGATTGCCGGCTTTGTGTTTTTGATTCTGCGCGGTCTGGTCATTGCCCTGGAAGCACCCACGCTGTTTTCGCGCTTGCTGGCTGGCAGCCTCACGCTGATCGTCTTTACCTACGCCTTTGTCAACATGGGCATGGTCAGCGGCATTGTGCCGGTGGTGGGCGTGCCGCTGCCCTTCATCAGCTACGGCGGCACCGCCATGGTCACGCTGGGCATGGCACTGGGGATATTGATGTCAATTGCCAAGTCCAAGCGGCTGGTGCAGTCCTGACCCTAAAATCCGGCCATGATTTCACGCGAACCCACTCTTGAACGCTTGGCCATAGCCAAGTCCCTGCTACTCACGCCTTTCGGCCTGGATGAATCCCATCTGGCCCGTGCTTTGAAGGAAATCAAGGCGCATCAGGTGGACGAAGCCGACCTTTATTTTCAGTACACGCGTTCTGAGGGCTGGAGCCTGGAGGAGGGCATTGTCAAGACCGGCTCCTTCAGCATTGACCAGGGTGTCGGCGTGCGCGCGGTCAGCGGCGAGAAAACGGCGTTTGCTTATTCGGATGACATCTCCGAGGCCTCGCTGCTGGATGCGGCCCGAACAGTTAGATCAATTTCGGCTCTAGCTCAGACAGGGCGGGCGCGAGTAGCTACTAAGAAGATAGCTTACGGGCGTTCCCTGTACCCCGGCCTGGACCCGATTACCACGCTTGACAGCGCGGCCAAGGTCAAACTGCTGGAGCGCGTCGAGCAACTGGCCCGCGCCAAAGACCCGCGCGTCGCCCAGGTCATGGCCGGCGTTGCCAGCGAATACGACGTGGTGCTGGTCGCCCGTGCCGACGGCACGCTGGCGGCCGACGTACGCCCGCTGGTGCGCTTGTCGGTGACGGTGATCGCCGAGCAGGGCGTTGGCGGCAAGAAGCGGCGCGAGATGGGCTCGGCCGGTGGCGGCGGCCGCTTCGGGCTGGCTTATTTTGACGAGGCGCTGATCACGCAGTACGTTGACGAGGCGGTCAAGGCCGCGCTGGTCAACCTGGAAGCCCGACCGGCGCCAGCTGGTGAGATGACCGTGGTGCTTGGCCCGGGCTGGCCCGGCATCTTGTTGCACGAGGCCATTGGCCATGGGCTCGAAGGTGATTTCAACCGCAAGGGCTCCAGTGCCTTCAGTGGCCGGGTCGGTCAGCGCGTGGCGGCCAAAGGCGTGACCGTGCTCGACGATGGCACCATCGCCGACCGCCGGGGCTCGCTCAATGTCGATGATGAAGGCAACACCAGCGCCCGCAATGTGCTGATTGAAGACGGCATCCTCAAGGGCTATATCCAGGACGCCATGAATGCGCGCCTGATGGGGGTGGCGCCCACCGGCAATGGGCGTCGCGAGAGCTACGCCCATGTGCCGATCCCGCGCATGACCAATACCTACATGCTGGCGGGTGACAAGTCTCCCGAAGAGATCGTGGCCAGCATCAAAAAAGGTCTGTACGCCACCAACTTTGGCGGCGGTCAGGTGGACATTACCTCTGGCAAGTTTGTGTTTTCGGCCAGTGAAGCTTACTGGGTTGAAAATGGCAAGATCCTGTACCCGGTCAAGGGCGCAACCATCGTGGGCAGCGGCCCGGACGCGTTACAGCGCGTCAGCATGATCGGCAATGACATGAAGCTCGACAGCGGTGTCGGCACCTGCGGCAAAGAAGGCCAGAGTGTGCCGGTGGGCGTGGGGCAGCCGACCTTGCGCATTGATGGTCTCACGGTGGGAGGAACGGCATGAAAAACTTGTTTGTGGTCAGCCTGTGTGCCGCTGGGCTGGGTTGCGCCTCACTGGCTGATGCCCAGGGCACTGGCGAACCCACTGCCGGACTGAAACCGACCGCCACGACCTGGCGTTTGACCTCTGAGACGCTGGCACTGCCGGGCGGCGAAAAAATGGGCATGGTCGGCGGCGACGTCATGTTTGATGTGAGTGACCAGTTGCGACTGGGTGTGGGTAGTTACGGGGCCGTGCGCGGTGAACGCGGCGGTTTCATCACGCTGGGCCTGGCGGGTGAGTTGCGCCAGCGGCTCAGTCCAAGCTGGCTGGCCTACACCGGTTTGTTTGTTGGCGCCGGTGGCGGGCGTGGTGGCACCAGCGCCTTGTCGGGTGGTGGTTTGATGCTGCGGGGCGACGTGGGTTTGACTTACGAGATGCCAGGCGTCGGTAATTTTGACCTCGGCGTGAGCCATGTGCGGTTTCCGTCGGGCGAAATTCGCAGCACGCAGCCCTATCTGCGCTACGAATATCCGTTTTACAGTTTGTTGAGTCCGGGTTGGGATAACCCGCTCCGTGCCGGCACCGCAGATGGCGCCAGCGTGTCGTCCCGCCACAATGAGTTTTCTTTGGTGGCCCGAAGTTACAAAATTCCGGCCTCGGTGCTGCGCGACGATGGTCAGCCACAACACAGCAGCATGCAGTTGGTCGGGGTGGAGTGGCTGTCTTACCTGGACCCCAACTGGTTTGTCAAGCTGGAGTCGGAAGGCGCCATGGGTGGTCAGAACAATGGCTACATGCAAATTCTGGCTGGCGGCGGCTACCGGATGCCGCTCTGGCGCGGCAGTGCGATCAAGCTCCATGTCGCGGCCGGCCCGGCGGGCGGCGGTGGGGCTGACACCGGCGGGGGTTTGCTGTTGGACGCGGGGGTTTCGCTGCAACAAAACCTGAGCGAGCGTACCGCGCTGGAGTTCTCGCTGGGCGAAGTGCGTGCGCCCTCGCGCAGTTTCAGGGCGCAAAGTGCGGCCCTCAAATTGACCTACCAGTTTGGTTTGCCGGGGGTATCTAGCAACTATATTCCCTGGCCCGCTCTGGGCGGCTTTGACGCAGAAAACCTGCGTGTGCGGGTGGCGAACCAGACCTATTTCAAGGCGTCACCCCAGTGGCGCAATCAGTCTGTCGACCAGGCGGTGAGCAACCTGGGCGTGCAGCTTGACTATTTTGTGACGCCGCAGTGGTTTGTCACGGGTCAAGGCCTGGCCGCCTATGCCGGCGGGGCCGGCGCCTACATGACCGGGCAGTTGGGTGCAGGTGTGCAGCGGCAACTGTCGCAGCGCTGGTTTGCCGAGGGCGAAGCCCTGTTGGGTGCGGCCGGCGGCGGCGGTCTGGCGGTGGGTGGCGGGCTGGTGGGGCAACTCAATGGTTCAGTTGGCTACCGTTGGACAAAGCAAGTCTCGGTGCTGGCCACGGCAGGGCGCGTTCAAGCCCTGCGTGGTGGCGATTTCAAAGCCAATGTGGCGGGCTTGTCGGTGGCCTATCAATTCAACGGCTTTGTTCAGAAATGAGTCGCTTGCCGACTATGCTAAAGTGAAGCCATGAAATCGTTCAGTTTTTTCTTTAGCTACTTCTGGTACTCAAGCGCCTGCGGCGGTAGAGAGTTCTGAACGTACCTGAATCAAACGTCCCGATCTTCCAAAAACCGCCGGCCACCCCGGCGGTTTTTTTATGACTTTTTTTGATGAACTGAGGAACTGCCTATGAATGCCAAATCCATTGCGGCCAGCACCGATGCCTGGTATGCGAACGTTGTCGCCAATGCCACCGACCGCACCGGTCAGACTGATAACGAACGCATCAAGGACATCACCGTGTTACCGCCTCCCGAACATTTGATCCGCTTTTTCCCCATTCATGGAACGGCCGTGGAGTCGCTGGTCAGCAGCACCCGTCACCGTATTCACAACATCATGGCGGGCAAGGATG
>DATCIC010000165.1:0-2282 GCA_036508025.1 Rhodoferax sp.
CCAACGCTCGCCGGAAAATCGAGTCCGGTGTGCAGCGCCGAGTGACCGGTAATAGGATCGATTCGCCAGCCAAACAGTGAACTGACAATGCCGCCCGCTACTGGCGGCTCGGTGGGCACCATCATGTTGCTAATTTTTTGCTCAAACAATCGTGACTCCATCATGGTCATCAGGTCGGTACGCTGATCAGCCAGACGATCCAGGCCCGCCAGCGTGGTCTGCAGGTCTTGCATGGACAGGGGTTGCCCAGGCACCAGCGCACCCCCCTGACCGGGCTTGATATCGCTGGGCTTAATACCTGCCAGTCCAGAAACGCGGTCCCCCAAGGATTCAAGTTGGGTCATTTTTGCCTGCATTTCACCCAGCTTGCGCGCCAATACGTCCAGGTTTTCTCGCATAAACCGGTCGCGTTGGGCAAACTCATCCTTGACAACCACGCGCAGCATCGCGCCCACCACGGGCCAGCCTTCTCTTGCGCCCTTCAGAAACACCCATTGGTAGATTCCAGCCGCCAACAGCATCAAGATCAGCGAGGCTCCCATGGCAGCCAAAACCAGCTTGGTGCCACTGAGGTGTATGGCACGACTCTTGGCGAGCCATGCATCCGTGATAATCAATTGCATTCCAATAGTTCCTCAGTAAGCCACCCATGAACCGCCACCACCATGCCATCTCGCTGCTGCAAGCCAGTCAGGGCTCACCCACGTTGGCGCGACTGACCGAACTCACGCGTGACTCGGTGGCGCGACTCAAGGCGGTTGAATCGCTCATCCCTGCAGCACTTTTTTCAACGATCAAAGCTGGCCCCATTGAAGGCCCGGTGTGGTGTCTGATTGTGGACAACAACGCAGCCGCAGCCAAAATTCGCCAGTTGTTACCCGCACTGCAATCTCATTTGCGGGTCAAGGGCTGGGAGGTTAACTCAATTCGGCTCAAGGTCCAAATTACCCGTAACGTGGCAGGTCATGGGTAATTCCACATCCGATCAATCGGTTTACAGAAGCTTTAATAATCTTCTACAGTAATTGTAAGAACGCAGTTCACCCACCTGGCGGCAACAAGAACGAGGACCGTATCATGCTCATCAAAACGAATCGCGACGGCAATTGCCAGCCACTCTCCAGCGAGATTACGTCCCAGCGCGTTTATGAGGAGCGGCGTACCCTTGTCAAGCTGATGGCCAGCGGGGTGGCGGGTGCGGCACTGGCTGCCTGGGCTTCGCGCGCTGCCCATGCACAAGCGGCCAGCCTGACGCCCCGACCCGGCAAACGGCCTGCGTTACCCAGTGTGAAATCGAGCTTGGCCGGTGCCATCACCATGGAAAAGCTGACGGCTTACCAGGACGCCAGCAGCTACAACAATTTTTACGAATTTGGCACCGGCAAAGCGGACCCCGCACGTCTTGCCCACACCCTCAAAACCAGCCCCTGGACGGTTGAAATCGAAGGGCTGGTTAAAAAGCCTGCCCAATACACGCTGGAAGACCTGTTGAAACTCAGTGCCCAGCAAGAGCGCATTTATCGGCTGCGCTGTGTTGAAGGCTGGTCCATGGTGATCCCGTGGATCGGTTATTCGCTCAGTGAGTTAATCAAAAAAGTGGAGCCGCTGGGCAGCGCCAAGTACGTGGAGTTTGTCACGCTGGCCGATCCCGAGACGATGCCGGGCGTCGGCTCCCGGGTGCTCGATTGGCCCTATGTCGAAGGCTTGCGCCTGGACGAGGCCATGCACCCGCTGACCCTGCTGAGCTTCGGCATGTACGGCGAGCTATTGCCCAATCAAAACGGCGCCCCGGTGCGCCTGGTGGTACCCTGGAAATATGGGTTCAAGAGCGTTAAAAGCCTGGTCAAAATCCGCTTCACCGACAAGCAGCCCGCCACCGCCTGGAACAAGGCCGCTGCCAATGAATATGGTTTCTACTCCAACGTCAACCCGGGCGTGGACCACCCGCGCTGGAGCCAAGCCAGCGAGCGGCGCATTGGCGAGGATGGCTTGTTTGCCAAAAAGCGACCGACCCTGATGTTCAATGGCTATGAGGCGCAGGTCGGGCAGCTCTACGCGGGCATGGACCTCAAGAAGTTTTTCTGATGCCGGTGCTCGCCTGGCTGCGGCCAGCAGTGCAGTTGAGGCCGCTTCTGCGCCACCGTCTGGCCAAACCGGTCGTCTTTGTTTTGTCGCTGTTACCGTTTTGCTGGCTGTTTTATGGGGCGCTCTTTGATCAGCTAGGTGCCAATCCGGCCGAGGCGCTGGTTCGGGCCACCGGCGACTGGACGTTGCGCTTCCTG
>DATCIC010000166.1:0-6826 GCA_036508025.1 Rhodoferax sp.
CTTCTGCCACCCGTTGTTCGCCCTGCACGGCAAGGACGGAACTCATCGTCGACTTGCCCTGCGATTGTTTGGCCACCACCCAATGGTGGTCCGCACAGGCGGCCACTTGGGGTAGATGGGTCACCGCCAGCACCTGCCGGTCAACACCCAATTGCTGCATGAGGCGACCGACGGTCTCGGCCACAGCGCCACCCACGCCAGCATCCACCTCGTCAAAAATAAGCGTCTGTGCGGTGCCAAGCTGGCTGGTCGTGACCGCGATCGCCAGCGCCATACGGGACAGCTCACCGCCAGAAGCCACTTTGTTGACCGGCCGGGGCGTACTGCCCGCATGCCCCGCCACCAGAAAGCTGATTTCTTCCAGGCCACTTTGCGTCGGCTGAGTAGACGCTTGCAGTGCCACTTCAAACTGGCCACCTTGCATGCCCAGGCCCTGCATGGCGTGGGTGATGGCTTCGGCCAGACGTGGTGCCGCCTTAGCTCGCGCCTTTGAGAGTTGCCGGGCCTGCTGCATATAGGCTTGCAGTGCTAGCGAGCACGCGGCTTCCAGCCCCGCCAAATCGGCGGCAGCCTCCAGCTTTTGCAGCTCCAGTGTCCAGGACACCAGCAGATCGGGCAACTCCGCCGGGGCTCTGTGGTAGCGCCGGGCCAAGGACAACCACAAGGCCATGCGCTCATCGAGCTCGCGCAGGCGCTGGGGGTCCAGTTCGGTCTTGCGCAGATAACCCCGAAGTGAATGAACCGTGTCTTCCACCTGCGCCAGGCTTGAGGCCAAAACATCCGCCAGCCCTTTGAAATAGGGCTCCAGGTGCTCCTGTTGTTGAAGCAACTGACTGGCGCCATGCAGCGCCACCAGCGCGCCGCCGTCATCGTCAGAACCCAGCGTCTGCAGCGCGCCCTGGGCGGCATCCAACAGGGCTTGCGCATGGGATAGTCGGCCATGTTCTGTGTTGATCTCAATCCACTCATCGGGCTGCGGCGCCAGCTTTTCGACTTCACCAATTTGCCACGCCAGCCGTTCGCGCTCACGCGCTAAGGACTCTTGCGCGCCATGGGCTTGGGCCAGATCGGTCTGCGCTTGACGCCACTGTTGCCACAGCGTTGCCAGGGCCCCCGATGACACCTGGGCGTAGGCATCGAGCAAGCCCCGTACCGCCTCTGGCCGGGTCAGACTTTGCCAGGCGTGCTGCCCATGGATATCGAGCAGTTGCTCTCCCACCGCGCGCAACTGGGTAGCGGTGGCCGGGCTGCCGTTGATCCAGGCGCGGCTTTTGCCCTGGGCGTCTACGGTGCGTCGCAACAGAAGACTGTCACCGATTTCAAAGCCCGCCGGCTCAAGCCAAAGCGCCAAATCAGCGGTGGCGTCGAACTCGGCGCTGACATCGGTGCGGTTCGTGCCTTCACGGATCACCCCGACATCGGCCCGGCCGCCGGTGACCAGTTGCAGCGCATCAATCAGGATCGATTTGCCGGCACCGGTTTCGCCCGTGAGAACGGTGAAGCCGTCAGCCAGATCGAGGTCGAGCTCGCGCACAATGACAAAATCACGCAAGACAATACGTTTGAGGCTCACTTCAGGCCACTCCTTCATTCCAGTGCAATTTTTGGCGCAGGGTATCAAAGTAAGACCAGCCTTTGGGGTGCAAAAAGCGCACATTGTGTTCGGAGCGTGTCACCACGATGCGGTCGCCATGCAGCAGCGATGCCAGTGATTGCGTGTCAAAACTGGCGCTGGCATCCCGTCCAGATATTATTTCAATAGCAATCTCTGTAATATTGGCAAGGACGATGGGCCTATTTGATAAGGTATGTGCCGCAATAGGCACCAGCACCCAGCCCGGAATGGAAGGGTGTAAGAGCGGCCCGCCAGCTGACAGTGAATAGGCGGTGGACCCAGTCGGCGTAGCAATGATCAAGCCGTCGGCGCGCTGATTCGCCACAAAGTGGCCATCGACTTCAACCCGCAGCTCCACCATGCCCGAGGTCGCCGCCCGGTTCACCACCACATCGTTCATCGCCAGCGCGTCATAAACACAGCGCCCGTCACGCATCACCCTGGCGTGTATCAGGCTGCGATGATCTTCCTCATACTCACCGCGCAACATCGGCGCCAGCGCGGATGCATAACCGTCAAGCGGGATGTCGGTGATAAACCCCAGTCGCCCCTGGTTGACGCCAATCAAGGGCACACCAAACCTGGCGAGTTGGCGGCCAATGCCCAGCATGGTGCCGTCGCCGCCCACCACCAAGCCAAGATCACATTTCGCGCCAATGGCGGCGACGTCCAGTACCGGGTAGCCGGAAATGCCCATGTTGTGCGCGGTGTCGTGCTCAAAAACCACCTCGCAACCCTGTGCACCCAAAAAATGGGCAATGTCTTCCAGCACACGACGCGAGGACGCGCCTGATGCCCCCGAGGCCACCGTCTGGTATTTGCCGATCAGCGCCACGTGCCGGAATTTTGATTTCATTGGCAAATTACATCACTAAAATGCCCGCATGCTCGATGACCGTGCCAAGTTGTTATTGAAAGCGCTGGTTGAGCGCTATATCGCCGATGGGCAACCGGTGGGTTCGCGCACGCTCTCGAAAGCCTCGGGGCTGGAACTGTCACCTGCCACCATCCGCAATGTGATGTCTGATCTGGAAGATTTGGGCTTGATTGTCAGTCCGCACACCTCGGCCGGACGTATTCCGACGGCGCGCGGCTACCGCCTGTTTGTCGACACCATGCTGACGGTGCGCCAAGAGCAGTTCGCAGCCCACGTTCTGGCGCCCGATCAGCCGCAAAAAGTGATTTCCAACGCCGCCAACCTGCTGTCGAGCCTGTCCCAGTTTGTCGGCGTGGTCATCGCGCCGCGCCGCTCCTCCGTGTTTCGCCACATTGAATTTTTACGCTTGTCCGAGCGGCGCTTGCTGGTCATCATTGTCTCGCCCGAGGGTGACGTGCAAAACCGGGTGATTTTTACCGAGACGGATTATTCACAGGCGCAATTGGTTGAAGCCGCCAACTACCTAAACAGTCATTACGTCGGGCTGGCCATTGAGCAGGTTCGTGAGCGATTGAAAAACGAGGTGGAATCCCTTCGCTCGGAAATTGCCAGCCTGATGCAGGCGGCCGTGGCGGTCAGTTCCGAGGCCATGTCGGAAACGCAGGACGAAGTGGTTATTTCGGGCGAGCGAAACCTGCTGGCCGTCACTGACTTTTCCAATGACATGGGCCACCTGCGCCGCGCTTTTGATCTATTTGAACAAAAAGCGCAGCTCATGCGCTTGCTCGATATTGCCGGCCAGGCCGAGGGCGTGCGTATTTTTATCGGCGGCGAAAGCCAGGTTGTTCCGTTTGAAGACCTGTCCATCGTCAGCGCACCGTACGAAGTGGATGGCCAGGTCGTCGGCACCCTGGGCGTCATCGGCCCGACGCGCATGGCCTACGACCGGATGATCCAGATTGTGGACATTACGTCGAAATTGGTCAGTAACGCGCTGAGCTACCACAAGTAGGCCCTTACAATCTGCGCTTCGGGCCTCTAGCTCATGTTGGTTAGAGCAGCGGACTTAAAGTGGTTTTTTCCTCAGCCTCAGTCACTGAGAGTGGAATCAACAAATTGGGTTGCCTTGGCGCAAGTTAACTCTGCTCCCTGGTAGAACTGCTCAAAGTCGGGGAAACCTCTGGCAAGCAATTGCCGTGGCAATCCCGAGCGAAGCTCTTCTTTGGGAGAGAACGTGTAGAGACTGTACGGGCAGGTCGTAAAGACAAGAGACAGTCCAGACCACAAACCCGAAAGGGGCGACGAAAGTCGTAGTTGGTAAGCATAATCCGTTGGTGCCGTGTTCGACTCACGGGAGGCCCACCAAAAACCAGCGCCGCAGTGTGGCTCCACACTGCGGCTTTCTTGCGTCAGGCGCCGGTGAACAAAAGCGCCCTCCGCACTGCGCCATGAGCAACAAATTTATAACAAATCTGGCTGCAGCCCCCGTGCAATAAGCGCATGTAGCTATGTTTTTTGCAGCAGTTCTGCAATCGCACGCGGATAAATCAGATGCTCCTGGGTGAGCACACGGGCCGCCAAGGTGTCTGCCGTATCGCCCGGCAACACCGGCACCGCGGCTTGCGCCAGGATCGGGCCGTGATCGAGTTCCGCAGTGACCTGATGCACGGTGGCCCCGACTACCTTGCAGCCCGCATCCAGCGCGCGCTGATAGGTGTGCAAACCCGAAAAAGCCGGCAGCAGCGACGGGTGGATGTTGAGCAGCCGCCCGGTATAGCGACCCACAAAACCGGGCGTGAGAATGCGCATAAAGCCCGCCAACACCACCAGTGCAGGCTGCTCTGGCGCGTCAAAGCGGTCAATGATTTGGACCAATGCCGCGTCAAACGCCTCACGCGAAGCAAAAGCTTTGTGTTCCAGCACCTCGGTGGCAATACCGTGTTCACGCGCAAAAACCAGTCCCCCGGCCGATGCCTTGTTGCTGACAACGGCCGCGACCCGGGCCCCAAATTTATCCTGCCAACCCTCGCGCTGCGCTGTCTTTACGATGGCGGCCATGTTGGAGCCGCTGCCTGAGATCAAAATAACGATGTTTTTCATATCGGCCCGAATTATGACCTTGACCCCTTCCCCCTTGATCACCCCCTTCGCCCCCTCAACGCCCTCGCCTGTCCTGACCCAGATCGAGGCGCGCGTGCTCGGCACCCTGATGGAAAAAGCCCGCACCGTGCCTGACAGCTACCCGCTCACGCTCAACACGCTGCTGCTGGGCTGCAACCAGAAGTCCAGCCGCGAGCCACTGATGGAATTGGCCGAAGCCGACGTGGCCGCTGCCCTGCACACGCTGAAAGACGCTAATTTGGTGCGCGAAAGCAGCGGCTCGCGCACCACACGCTTTGAACACAACTTCCAGCGCGGTGTCCAAGTCTACGAACAGGCCGCCGTGCTGCTGGGGCTGTTGATGCTGCGCGGCCCGCAAACGGCGGGTGAGCTGCGCCTGAACACCGAGCGTTGGTACAAATTTGCCGACATTTCCTCGGTCGAGGGCTTTCTGGAAGAGTTACAGGACCGCGCCTTGGAAAAAGGCGGCCCGCTGGTGGTCAAACTGGCGCGTGGACCCGGCACGCGGGAGCAACGCTGGGCGCACCTGCTGTGCGGCCCGGTGGATGCGACGCAAACGGGGCTTGGCCGCTCGTCTGAAGGCCTGTCGAGCAACACCTCAGAGCGCCTGGAACGGCTCGAATCGGAGTTAGCCCGCCTGCGTGAAACGGTACAAAAGCTGTGCGCTGAATTGGGTGTGTCACCACTTGGACAGACTTAAACGAACGAGCGTGCTAAAACGCAGTTTCAGTGAAGACTAACTTGTACTCAAGTTATGTCGGAACTAAAAATACGGCTTATTTGGAGACTCCCCTATGGATTTGGCCTTTACCCCTGAAGAGCAGCAGTTTCGTGAAGACATACGCACCTGGGTGCGCGCGAACCTGCCCACTGACATTTCACACAAGGTGCACAACGCCCTGCGCCTGAGCCGTGACGACCTGCAACGTTGGGGCAAGATTCTGGGCAAAAAAGGCTGGCTCGGCCACGCCTGGCCCAAATCTTTCGGCGGCCCCGGCTGGAGCTCAATCCAGAAACATTTGTTCGAAGAAGAATGTGCCCTGGCCGGTGCGCCGCGCGTGCTGCCGTTTGGCCCGGTGATGGTGGCGCCGGTCATCATGGCTTTTGGCACGCCGGAACAGCAACAGCGCTTTTTGCCCGGCATTGCCAGTGGTGACGTGTGGTGGAGCCAGGGCTACAGCGAGCCCGGTTCCGGCTCTGACCTGGCCTCGGTCAAATGCCGGGCCGAGCGTCAGGGCAATAAGTACATCGTCAACGGCCAGAAGGCCTGGACCACGCTGGGCCAGTACGGCGAATGGATTTTTTGCCTGGTGCGCACCAGCAACGAGGGCAAACCGCAAACCGGCATCAGCTTCCTGCTGATCGACATGAAGTCCCCCGGCATCACCGTGGTCCCGACGGTGCTGCTCGACGGCGAACCCGAAGTCAACGAAGTCTTTTTTGACGACGTCGAAGTGCCGGTTGAAAACCTGATTGGCGAAGAGAACAAGGGCTGGACCTACGCCAAACACCTGCTCTCGCATGAACGCACCAACATCGCCGACGTGAACCGCACCAAGCGCGAGCTGGAACGACTCAAACGCGTTGCCAAGGCGGAAGGCGTCTACAACGACGTGCGTTTTCGCGACGAAATCGCCAAGCTTGAAGTGGACGTGGTGGCGCTCGAAATGCTGGTGCTGCGGGTACTGGCGGCTGAGAAGTCGGGCAAGAACTCGCTCGACATTGCAGGGCTCTTGAAGATACGCGGCAGCGAGATTCAGCAGCGCTACAGCGAGCTGATGATGCTCGCCGCTGGCCCCTATGCACTGCCCCTGATCCAGGAGTCGATGGAAGCCGGCTGGCAAGGCGACTATCCCGGTGCGGCCACCTGGTGCGCGCCGCTGGCCTCCTCCTACTTCAACCTGCGCAAGACCACCATTTACGGCGGCAGCAATGAAGTGCAGCGCACGATCGTGGCCCAAACTGTTCTCGGCTGAAGCCCTAGCACTCCCCAACAAGACAGGTGACCAATATGGATTTTGATTTTTCTGACGACCAGGAACAACTGCGCGATGCCGTGCGCAAATGGGTTGACAAGGGCTACAGCTTTGAGCGCCGCCGCAGCACCGTCAAGGCCGGCGGCTTTTCACGCGACGCATTCCGTGAAATAGCCGAGCTGGGCCTGTGCGGCCTGTACATCCCGGAGCAATATGACGGCATGGGCATGGGCCCGG
>DATCIC010000167.1:0-3530 GCA_036508025.1 Rhodoferax sp.
CACAAAAATTTGTTATGGCTGCCCGCGTAAATGGCCGCGTGAAATTGCTCGTTGCGGTAAAAATAACTGTCAGTGTCCTGCGCTGCACGTGCGGCCTCGCAAGCCTCATACGCTGCCTGCAAATTGGCTCTTTCATCCTCTGTCATCCGTCTTGCCGCCAGTCGTCCGCACATGGCTTCGAGTTCGGCCATGACTTCAAACATCTCAATCAGGCGCGCAGGGCCAATGCTGGCAACCACTGCCCCTCGGCGTGGCCGGATTTCAATCAAACCATCAGACGCTAACTGAATCAGGGCCTCACGCACGGGGGTGCGTGACACACCGTGCGCTTCTACCAGCGTCGCTTCATCCAGGGGGCAACCAGGCGGCAACTCGCCTGTGGCGATTTGCTCTTCAATCTTTTCACGTAATTTGTCAGCCATTCGCATGGCCAAATTCTGCACAGGTATGCAAAAAAATGCGATTAGGGTATTTACTGATGTGAAAAAAATATACAAATAATAGAGTTATGTATACATTCAAGAGAGGATCAATTGAGTGTTTCTGTACTCGGGGCAATAGACCCTGGCAAAGCGGTTCATCAAAACTCCAGGAGACAAAGACATGCAAAGACGTCAATTACTTCAGTCCATGGGCGGTCTTGCGGCCAGCACAATGCCCTTCTCGTTGGCTTTCGCGCAAACCTCGGCGCTCAAGATTTCGCACCAATTTCCTGGTGGCACGATCAAAGAAGGTGACTTCCGCGATCGCTTGGTGCGCAACTTTGCCGCTGAAGTTGAAAAACGTAGCAAAGGGGCTGTGAAGTTCGAGATTTACCCGGGCTCTTCATTGATGAAGACCAACGCCCAGTTTTCATCCATGCGCAAAGGCGCGCTGGATATGGCACTGATACCCTTGTCTTACGCCGGCGGCGAAGTACCAGAGCTCAACATTGGCCTGATGCCTGGCTTGGTTGTGTCTTATGAGCAAGCCTACAGCTGGAAAACCAAGCCGGTCGGCATCGAACTCACCCGTGTGCTGCAAGAAAAAGGCATCGTGCTGATCAGCTGGATTTGGCAAGCCGGTGGTGTCGCCTCGCGCGGCAAGCCGGTGGTGGATCCTGAAGATGCCAAGGGTATGAAGATCCGCGGTGGCTCGCGTGAGATGGACATGATTCTTAAAGATGCAGGTGCTGCTGTCATCTCGCTTCCCTCCAATGAAATCTATGCCGCCATGCAAACCGGCGCCATGGATGCGGCCATGACTTCATCCACCTCGTTCATTTCATTTCGTCTGGAAGAGGTGGCCAAGGCGTTGACCACCGGTCGCACGGGGGCTTACTGGTTTATGTTGGAGCCGCTGATGATGTCAAAAGCCATCTTCGACAAATTACCCAAAGACCAGCGTGACATGCTCATGGTCGTAGGTGCCGAGATGGAAAAATTTGCTCTGGAGGCAGCCAAAAAAGACGACATTAATGTGGCGGCTGTGTACCAAAAGGCCGGCGCCAAAGTGGTCGACTTGTCTGATGGAACCATCAAAAAATGGCAAGACATTGCGCGCAAAACCGCCTGGAAGGACTACGAAGCCAAAAATGAGGGCTGCGCCAAGTTGCTGGCTTTAGCGCAGCAGACGCTGTGAGCCACGGCTTTGATCTGGATGCGGCCCCGGCACCGCTTCCGAGGTTGGCGGGCAACTCCGCTCTGGCGATGCTCGCGCGTAGTTTGAATTGGGTCAACCTGCAAGTGCTGCGCCTGTCCATGGTGGCGTTGGTGCTGACGTCAGCCGTGTTGACCTATTCGGTGGCGACGCGTTACTTTTTTAAAACTGCCACCGATTGGCAAGACGAAGCCTCGGTTTTCTTGCTGGTCGGTGCCATCTTCATGTGCACTGCCTACGTGCAATCGATGCGGGGGCATGTCGGTATTGAAGCCTTGGCAACACTCTTGCCCGCCAGCGTGAACCGGGTACGCGCCACGGTGGTGGACATTGTTTCGACCTTATTTTGCAGCTTTTTTGCATGGAAGTCATGGGCGCTTTTTCATGAAGCTTGGGCAGAAGGGCAAACCACATCAAGCAGCTTCGCGCCGCCGCTGTGGATTCCCTACAGTCTGATGGCCGTGGGGATGACTTTGCTGGCGCTGCAGTTGTTACTTCAGTCAGTCATGCATGTCGCCGATGGTGATAGTGAAGGGGATGCCAAGTGAGTGAGCTTTCCATTGGTCTGTCATACGGCGCAGCCACCCTGCTGGTGATGTTCTCGGGCATGCCGATTGCCTTTGCCCTAGGCACTGTTGCCGTGACGTTCATGTATTTCTTTATGCCCGCCTCATCGCTGGATACGGTGACGCAGAACGTTTACGAAGAAATGGCATCGATTACTTTGTTGTCGATCCCGCTGTTCATCATGAAGGGCGCAGCAATCGGCAAGTCGCCGGCCGGGCAAGACCTTTACAGCGCCATTCACGCCTGGCTGCATAAAGTGCCCGGTGGTCTGGGCATTGCCAATGTGTTTGCCTGCGCCCTGTTTGCCGCCATGGCCGGGTCGTCGCCCGCCACCTGCTCGGCGATTGGTTCTGCCGGCATTCCCGAGATGCGCAAGCGCGGCTATTCGCCCGGCTTTGCTGCCGGCATCATCGCCGCCGGTGGAACCCTGGGTATTTTGTTGCCGCCGTCGATTGTCATGATTTTGTATGCCGTGGCGGCAGAGCAGTCACTGGGACGCTTGTTTTTGGCCGGCATTGGACCGGGCCTGTTGCTGGTGACCTTGTTCGCGGGATACGCCGTGCTACGCGCGCGCCAGGAATACAGGCAAGCCTTGCTCATCTACCAGCAAGGTGGCCCCAAGTCAGCCTACCTGATGGAAGAGCACTTTACGCTGGCACAAAAAGTCGAAATGCTGCCGCGTGTGCTGCCCTTTGTGATCTTGCTGATTGGTGTCATGGTGGCCTTGTATGGCGGCTTGGCCACGCCGTCTGAAACTGCAGGCCTGGGTGGCTTGATGGCACTTGGTTTGATTGCCGTAGTCTATGGAATTTGGCGCCCCAAAGACGTGGCACCAATTCTGACCTCGACGCTGAAGGAATCGACCATGCTGATGCTGATCATTGGCATGTCGCTGCTGTACAGCTACGTGATGAGTCACTTGCATATCAGCCAAGGCGCGGCCCAATGGATTGTGGCGATGCAGCTCTCCAAATGGGTGCTGCTGGGTGTGATTTTGTTGATGGTGATCGTGTTGGGATTTTTCCTGCCGCCGGTATCCATCATTTTGATGACCGCACCCATCATCCTGCCGCCCCTGAAAGCCGCGGGGTTTGATTTGATCTGGTTTGGCGTGGTGATGACTATCGTGATGGAAATGGGCTTAATCCATCCACCCGTCGGTCTGAACATTTTTGTCATCAAAAACGTGGCGCCTGATATCCCTCTCAAGGATGTAATCTGGGGGGTGATGCCGTTCGTCGGGCTGATGTTTGGCGCCGTGTTTTTGCTGTGCCTGTTTCCAGGCATCGTGACTGGTTTGCCCAATCTGGTGATGGGTGTCAAGT
>DATCIC010000168.1:0-4608 GCA_036508025.1 Rhodoferax sp.
CGGGCCTTTGTTTTGATGCGCCTGGTAACCGTATTTCATTTGCTTGGGTGGGCTAGCTTGTCATGATCACTATCGCTGTCGACTGTATGGGGGGTGATCATGGCCCGCACGTCACGCTGCCTGCCTGTCGCCATTTTCTGGATCGCCACGCTGACGTACAGTTGTTGCTGGTGGGACTTTCGGAGAGTTTGGCTAGCTTCTCCCATCAGCGCGCCAAGGTGATCGCCGCCAGTGAAGTCGTTGGCATGGATGATCCGCTTGAAGTCGCTCTTCGACGCAAGAAAGATTCCTCCATGCGGGTGGCTATCCAGCAGGTCAAGGATGGCGTTGCACAGGCAGCGGTGTCGGCCGGCAACACCGCTGCGTTAATGGCTATCTCTCGTTACTTGCTCAAAACCCTGGATGGCATTGATCGCCCCGCCATTGCCGGACAAATTCCCAATGCCAAGGGTCAAGGCACTATGGTGCTGGATATGGGAGCGAACGTCGACTGTTCGGCTGATCACTTGCTGCAGTTCGCGATGATGGGTTCCGCCCTGGTGTCCGTTCTGAGTGGTAACGATAATCCCACAGTGGGTTTGCTCAATATTGGTGAAGAAGCCATTAAAGGTAATGAAGTCATTAAAAAAGCGGGCGAACTGCTTCGATCTGCCTCTAAAGCGGGAGATTTGAATTTTTATGGCAATGTCGAAGGCAACGACATTTTCAAGGGAACCACTGACATCGTTGTGTGTGATGGTTTCGTTGGCAATGTCGCCTTGAAAGCTAGCGAAGGACTGGCAACGATGATTGTTGATTTTTTGAAAATGGAATTCTCTCGCAGCATTTTTACAAAATTTGCGGCAATTGTTGCTTATCCCATCATATCGGCGCTTAAAAAGCGTATGGATCACCGTCGCTACAACGGTGGCGCCTTGCTGGGCTTGCGTGGTCTGGTTTTTAAAAGCCACGGCTCTGCCGATGAGTTGGCATTTGAGTATGCATTAACGCGGGCGTATGATGCGGCCCGAAACAACTTGCTAGACCGTGTTCAAGCCCGGATTGCCCACGCGGCCCCTCTATGGGGTGCCAGCGGGAGATCCGTGCCGTCCGGCGCAGCCGTACTCGTCTGATCAATGAAACTCTATTCACGTATCACTGGAACTGGCAGTTATCTGCCGCCCCGTCGACTGACCAATTCCGATCTGGCGGCAGAACTTGCCACGCAAGGTGTTGAAACTTCGGACGACTGGATTGTTGAGCGCACCGGCATTCGGGCGCGCCATTTTGCTGCGCCGGAGGTTTGCAGCAGCGATCTGGGTCTTGAGGCGGCGCGCCGGGCTTTGCAGGCTGCGGGGCTGCAGGCCAAAGATATAGACCTCATCATCGTCGCCACCTCCACGCCCGATATGGTGTTCCCCTCGACCGCTTGTATATTGCAGAACAAGCTGGGAGCCAATGGTTGCCCGGCATTCGACGTGCAGGCTGTCTGCAGCGGTTTTATTTACGCTTTGAGCATTGCCGACGCGATGATCAAGACCGGCGCTGCCAAGAAAGCGCTGGTGATTGGCGCAGAAGTCTTTTCACGTATTCTCGATTTCAAGGACCGGACCACGTGCGTGCTGTTCGGTGATGGCGCTGGCGCCGTGGTGCTGGAAGCGTCCGACACCCCCGGTATTCTTGCCAGTGACTTGCATGCGGACGGCAAGCATGTTGGCATTTTGTGTGTGCCGGGTCACGTGTCGGGTGGTAATGTACTGGGCACTCCGCTGCTGACGATGGACGGCCAGGCTGTGTTCAAACTGGCGGTGGGCCTGCTCGATGATGCCGCCCGCGCCACACTGCTCAAGGCTGGCAAGACAGCGGCGGATATTGATTGGCTGGTTCCACACCAGGCCAACATTCGAATCATGCAGAGCACTGCCAGAAAGCTCAAACTGTCGATGGACAAAGTTATTGTCACGGTAGACCAGCACGGCAATACTTCAGCGGCCTCCATTCCGCTGGCGCTGGACACGGCGGTGCGCAGTGGCAAGGTCAAACCCGGTGAATTGCTCCTGCTCGAAGGTGTGGGGGGTGGGTTCACCTGGGGTGCGGTGCTATTACAACTGTAGCTAGTCACGAAGACAGGGTAAGGGCTAGAGCCTTATTTGAATCGTAATTTTGACAAAAACAGCATGAAACCTTTTGCTTTCGTTTTCCCCGGCCAAGGCTCTCAGTCCGTCGGCATGCTTGACGCCTGGGGCGATCATCCGGTGGTGCTTGAGACACTCAAAGAGGCCTCTGATGCTTTGGGTGAAGATATTGCCAAGCTCATCAAGGACGGCCCCAAAGAAACGCTGGCCCTGACGACGAATACCCAACCTGTGATGCTGGTGGCAGCAGTGGCGGCGTACCGTGTCTGGATGAGCGAGACGGGCATTGCGCCGTCGGCAGTGGCCGGACATTCGCTGGGCGAATATTCGGCCCTGGTGGCCGCTGGTGTGCTGACGTTGACTCAAGCGGTCCCGTTGGTGCGCTTCAGGGCCCAGGCCATGCAGGAAGCGGTGCCGGTGGGCGTGGGCGCCATGGCCGCTATTCTGGGTATGGATGCTGCAAAAGTAATAGCAGGCTGCGCAGAGGTAACGGCGGAATTCGGCCCCAATTCACCTGAAGTGGTGGAGGCCGTCAACTTTAACGATCCCATGCAAACCGTGATTGCCGGCAGCAAGGCAGCGGTCGAAAAAGCCTGTGAAGTGTTGAAAGCCAATGGCGCCAAGCGCGCTTTGTCGCTGCCGGTGTCGGCCCCTTTTCATTCCAGCTTGATGAAACCGGCTGCTGAAAGACTGAAAGAAAAACTGGAATCGGTCGAGTTTTTGTCCCCCCAAATCGTGTTGATCAACAATGTTGACGTCGCGGTCGAGGTCGATGCTGATCGTATTCGCGACGCACTGTACCGCCAGGCCTTCGGACCTGTGCGCTGGGTGGCGTGCGTGCAGGCCATCAAGGCGCGCGGCTTGATGACGATAGTGGAATGCGGCCCCGGCAAGGTGATGGCCGGCATGGTCAAACGCATCGACCCTGAATTGAGCGGCATGGCGCTGTTGGACCCGGCCACCTTGGCTGATGTGAAAACTGTACTTTTGGATGCTAAGCATGAGTGACGTTAAATTTGAAGGCCAGGTCGCTCTTGTGACGGGTGCGTCGCGCGGCATTGGCGCTGCCATTGCCCTGGAACTGGCAAAACAGGGGCTAAAGGTCATTGGGACTGCAACGACCGATGAGGGTGCGGTAAAAATTGGACAAACCCTGTCGGCTTACTCCGGGTGCAGCGGCAAGACATTGAACGTCAACGATGCGCAGGCAGCCGAAGCCTTGATTGGCGAAATTGTCAAAGAGCATGGTGGCTTGCAGGTGCTGGTGAACAACGCCGGTATCACGCGCGACAACCTGGCCATGCGCATGAAAGACGACGAGTGGGATGCCGTGCTCGACACCAACCTCAAAGCGGTATTTCGCATGAGTCGTGCCGTCATGCGCACCATGATGAAGCAGCGTTATGGTCGCATCATCAGCATCACCTCCGTGGTGGGTGCCTCAGGCAACCCGGGGCAGGCCAACTACGCAGCCGCCAAGGCGGGCGTGGCGGGCATGACCCGCGCGCTGGCCCGTGAGCTGGGCTCGCGCTCAATCACGGTCAATTGCGTGGCACCCGGTTTTATCGAAACCGACATGACCGCCAGCTTGCAGGAAGAGCAGAAAAAAGCACTGGTGAACCAAATCCCGCTGGGGCAACTCGGCAAACCCTCTGACATCGCCCATGCGGTGGCCTACCTGGCTTCACCGCAAGCGGGCTACGTGACCGGGCAGGAAGTGCATGTCAATGGTGGCATGTACATGTAAGATGTAAGCCGATTTATCCGCTCGGCAGCCGGATTGGGGTATCAGCCCTGCGCCCGGCTAGAATCGCGGATTAATTTACAACACCCTGAGTGAACCCATGAGCGATATTGAAGCACGCGTTAAAAAAATCATTGCCGAACAACTCGGTGTGGAAGAAGCACAAGTCACCAGTGAAAAAGCCTTTGTGGCCGATCTGGGGGCTGATTCGCTTGACACAGTGGAATTGGTAATGGCCCTGGAAGATGAGTTCGGCATAGAAATTCCGGATGAAGACGCTGAAAAAATTACGACAGTGCAAAACGCCATTGATTACGCCAATACACACAAGAAAGCGTAACGGGCCGTGCTGGCGACGCGCTAGAGCGTCGTGGCGCTTGCTCTGACGGACTGGACTGCTTTGGCGCCAGTCTGCAAGACTGGTTTCATGCCGCTGCTGGCGGCTTTCCTTAGCTAAACTACTGGCTGCAAATTTTTATGTCCCGTCGTCGCGTTGTAGTAACAGGTTTGGGGTGTGTCAGTCCCGTGGGTAACACGGTGGCTGACTCGTGGGCGAATCTGCTGGCCGGAAAATCCGGCATTGATCTCATTACCAAGTTTGACGCCTCCAGTTTTTCCTGCAAGATTGCGGGTGAAGTCAAAGGCTTTGATCTGGGGTCTTACATCGGCAGCAAAGAGGCGCGCACGATGGATACCTTTATTCACTTTGGTATTGCGGCGGCGAGTCAGGCCGTGGCCGATGCTGGTCTG
>DATCIC010000169.1:0-3122 GCA_036508025.1 Rhodoferax sp.
CACCTTGGAGCGCGTCATGGCGCCAAGGGCTTCACGTATGTCACCGATGACCTCTTGGGGAATCCTGGGCGCCGCAATCAGTGCATTCAGCGGCAAGGCCGGGGTCGTATGAACGACGCGCAGCTTCTTCTGGCTGACGTAATCGTCCACCAGTTTTTTGGACCGGGTAATGCCCACTGAGGTGGTTTTCAGCTCGACCATCAACGGTACCGTCTCCTGATAACGGGTTGTGACAAATACCGGCTCCTGATCCGGCTTGGCCGCTTTGAGCGTTGCGCGCGCCGTTGCGGTCGCCCAGCTTTGCAGTCCGGGTGAACCCAGCGGACTCACTGCGATGTCTGACAGCGTTTGGATCGGACTGTCTGGCCGCACAAAAAAGAACACCGTGTTATTTTTCCGATCATCCGAAAATCCGACCATCTGATAACCCTGCTTCTTCTCGGCACTGAGTGCCAAATGGGTGTGAATCAGCAAGAAATCGAACTTCTCAGTCTTGAGCGCCTGCGCAACGCGGTCGCTGTAGACCGGACTGAAGACAAACTTGTGGCCGGTTGCTTTGCCCAGTTCCTCCAGGAATGCACTGTAACGTTGCCTCACCTCGGCCTCGCTCTCCTTGTAGCTGACCTCGGCATTGACGCCAAAGTGGTATTCGGTAGCCCACACATTCAGGCTGAGCGAGCCGAGAATCAACAAGGACAGACTCGACGCGATCTTGCGCAACATTGAATTCATACATTAACCCCAAAAACCGAACTTTCACAATACGAAATTGAAGTATAGGATTTGTACTGCTTTTTCAGCTTGACATGAATCAATCGTCTGGCTGAAAAGGCCCCTGTGGCCGATACGCACGGGCAAGAATCGCCGAGCCGCCGCCGGGCTGTACCGGGTCATCACGCCCAATATGCCTCTGGACGAAGCCGCCAAGTGCGCGCTGGTGTCGATGGACTCCACGCTAAAATCGAATCTTTCGGTCGGTTTACCGCTGGACCTGGTGGTCTATGAAGCCAACCAGTTCCAGACTGACAAAGTGGTGTGCATTGATGAGCACAACCCTTATTTCAAGATGATGCACAACAGCTGGGGCCAAAAATTGCGCGAGGTGTTTGACAGCATTGAAGACCCGATGTGGAACGGTGAGCAAACCGACGTGCCGCTGATGCTGCAGTCTGGGCGCAACCAGGCCTTGAAAAAAAATCACGCCCCTACAGGAAAAGTTAATCTGAGACCTTGCGGGACAGACCGCAGTTACACGCAGTGAACCAGCTCTGTCCTCAACTATTTATGATCATCTTCTCGCACGCCAACAGTTTCCCCGCCAGCACCTACTGCGGTTTGTTCAAAAGTCTGAGAGCACGGGGCTTCAAGGTCAACGCGATCGAAAAACTGGGCCATGACACCCAATACCCGGTCACCAACAACTGGCCGCATCTGGTCCAGCAGCTCATTGACTTCACCCAGGCACAGGTTGATAAAACGGCAGAGCCCGCTTTCCTGGTGGGCCATTCACTCGGTGGATTCCTCAGCCTGATGGCCGCCGCCCGGGCACCCCAATTGGTACGGGGTGTCCTGCTACTGGACTCCCCCATTCTGGGCGGCTGGCGCGCCACCACGCTGGGCGTCATTAAAAGCACCCAACTCTTCGGATCGTTTTCGCCGGGCGCCGTCAGCCACAAGCGTCGCAACAGTTGGCCCAGCCAAGACGCCGCACTGGAGCACTTTCGCAGCAAGAAAGCCTTTGCCAAGTGGGACCCGCAGGTGCTGCAGGACTACATTGCCCATGGCACCCATGACGAGGGCCACGGAAACAATAAAAAACGCCTGTTGAGCTTTGATCGCGCGGTGGAAACCGCCATTTACAACACCCTGCCGCACAATCTGGACGCCCTGCTGCAGCGCCATCCGGTCAAGTGCCCGGTGGCGTTCATCGGTGGCATCGGCTCGGTGGAGATGAAACAGGTCGGCATGACCATGACACAAAAAATATGCAAAGGCCGCATCATGATGCTTGACGGCAGCCACCTGTTTCCCATGGAAAAACCGATCGCCACGGCGGCGGCGATTGAAGCAGCGCTGTTGAACCTGCAAAGCCTGGCCTGAGCGGGCCTGGCCCCCATCGACCAACCCTTAGTCAGCCCAGGTGACCGCGCCGCTCCAGGCCGTGGCCAGCACCACGACGCCAAAGACGATGCGGTAGTAGGCAAAACCGACAAAGCTGTGCGTGGCGATGTAGCGCAAGAGCCAGCGAATACACAACCAAGCGCTGAAAAACGAAACAATCAGCCCCACGGCAAACATCGGCAGGTCAGCCATTGAGAGCAAGGCACGTTCCTTGTACAGGCTGTAAACACCGGCACCGATCAGGGTCGGTATCGCCAGGTAGAACGAGAACTCGGTCGCGGCCTTGCGTGACAAACCCAGCAGCATGCCGCCGATGATGGTGGCGCCACTGCGGCTGGTGCCGGGAATCATGGCCAGACATTGCGCCAGGCCGACTTTCAACGCATCCATGGGCGTCATGGACGCCACGTCATGAATTCGTACGGCCGCCGGATTTTTTTCTTGCCGCCGCTCAGCCCACAAAATGATGAAGCCGCCGATGATGAACGTACTGGCCACCACCACCGGGGTAAAAAGATGCGCCTTGATGGCTTTGCCAAACAACAGGCCCAGGACGACCGCCGGCAGAAACGCAATCAACACATTCAAGCTGAATCGCTGCGCTTGCTTTTCGGTCGGCAAGGCAACCAGCGTGTCACGAATTTTTTGCCAGTAAACCAGGATCACCGCGAAGATGGCACCAGTCTGGATGGCGATGTCAAAGACCTTGCCCACCTCATTGTCAAAACCCAGAAGCGAACCGGCCAGAATTAAATGGCCGGTGGATGAAATGGGCAAGAATTCCGTCAGCCCCTCGACTAGCCCCATGATGGCGGCTTTGATCAGCAATACGATATCCAAGCTAACTCCTTAAAAGAGCAGCGATTATTACAGCATAAGCGGTGCAGCCGCCCTATCAGTTGAATGACTGCGGGTGGTGCTTCAGGGTAATGCGCAGTCTAAAATCATACGCATGAGCACCCCCACCCCCGCATCGCCCCCGACCCACGCCGCCAAAGGCA
>DATCIC010000170.1:0-3859 GCA_036508025.1 Rhodoferax sp.
TTCATCTTCTCCACGACCGGGGTCGACGGGGCCCCCGAGGCGACGGTACCCGACCAGGTGGCCGGGGTGTCTTTCGGCCCGTACTGGCTGCGGTCGGTCATAACCAACTCCACGACCAAGACATGCCAAGCGGCGTTTACCAGCCCGCATCCGGTGACCTTCAACTACCAGTGCATCGATCCTGCCACCTGCAGCAGCGGCACCACCTGGCTGACCATCGGTAGCACGACTTTCGGCAGCGCCGGGGCAACCATAAGTCTGACGTTCGACGGTAACGGGATTGCCAGCTTGGGCAACTTTAATTTTGGCGATGTCGGCAGGATCGGCATTTCTGCCAGTGCGACGTCCGCCGCCAGTGCGACGACCGTCGCCGGTGCGCCGTTGTTCGGCACGATGAAGGGAACGAGCGGGTCGAATTTTGTCGTCAAAGCGTATGACTTTGGAGTGGTGCCCTGTGCTGCCGCGGTCGTTGGGAATTGCATCACAGCTCCCACCGATCCGGGGCTGGTTGGCGGCGGCAGCGTCTTCGCCAAGGCGGGAGAAGCTTTCAAGGCGACTGTGACCGCGCGCGCGTTCGGTGGAGCAGCCACGCCCAACTTTGGAGGGGGATCGAATAATGGAACAGAAGCCGTGAATCTGACCCGCAACCGTCAGGCACCAACCGGTGGCGGAACGGTAGACGGCGCGTTGGGTGGAACCACGTCGATATTTCGTAGCAGCTTCAGCAACGGGATTGCCACCTCGTTAAGCGACTTGTCATGGAGCGAGGTGGGAGTCATCACGCTGACGGCTACCAACACTACTTTCCTGACGAATTCGCTTTCGACGACGGGCACGAGCGGCAATCTTGGCCGTTTTTCTCCTGATCACTTTGGTCTTACCGGGACCGTGGTGACGCGCAGCGACGTGCTGCCTGCGACGGGCTCGACCTTCACCTACATGGACGAGCCGATGAAGCTCTCGCTGGTCGTCAGTGCATACAATAAAAGCGAGGGGCCAACGCAGAATTACACAGGAAGCTTCGCCAAGCTCGATGCCGCGACACTGGGTTCTGCTGACCTTTCCAAATGGACCTGTACCAGTGGAACGCAGTGCATGGGGCTTGCTGCGGTCTTCGGATCAACGCCGCTGACAAGCCGTCTGGTCATTGATACCACGAGCACCAACAGTGCGGCTCCGAGCAACACAACATGGAGCGGCGGAACGAGTTATTTCACGCTGTACTCGAAGTTCAGGCGGCGGGCCACGATCCCGGATGGGAATGCCAACCCGGATGGACCCTACGGTGATGGTGTGACAAGCTTTCTGAAAATTGGCGGCAAGCCACTTGACAGTGATGGCGTCACTTTGCCACCAAGACTTTCGACCGACACGACGCATTGCGTCAACCTGGACGTGACAACCGGCGCGGAAGACGCCGCTTGCAATCCGGGACCGACCGAAGTCAATTTGCGCCGCAAGCTCTTCAACACCACGCTGCGCTTTGGGCGGCTGACGATGCAAAACATGTATGGGTCCGAGAAGTTGCCGCTGGCCATCCCGCTACAGGCGCAGTACTGGAATGGCAGTTATTTCATCAACAATGCTGATGACAGTTTGAGTGCCTTGCCGGTGCTACCGCTACCGACGACAACCCTGGTCGGCACGTCGTTGCCTACTGGCGGATCTGGATTGTATTTTTATCCGCTCACGGCAAAAAACTCGCTGAGTTCAGGTGATGTCGATCCCAAGCTGTGTACGACCACTGGTGCTCCGCCAGGGGCGCTCTGCGGGTCGGTGGGCGTGGCGACCAGCAAACTTGCAGGCGGGCAGGCCAAATTACAATTCCTGGCACCTAACAAGAACCATCCCGGATGGCTCGACATCATCCTGCCAGTGCCCAGTTACTTGCTGTACAACTGGGGCAATTGCAATGGTCAGGGTACGGACACCCTGATGAACGACAACCCCTGTGCCCGCGCCACCTTCGGCATCTACAAATCCCCTCTGATCTACCGCCGCGAAAATTATTAAAAACGCCGATAATTTATGCGATTTAAGCCTCTAGCCCCCGTGCTGCTTGCGCAAGCAGCTACTACAAGCATAGCAAAAAAGTCTCACGCTTGTCGCAGACGTTGGCGCATTTCTTGAGTGTGGCGAACGAGGACGAGTGCTCGCACCTCAATTAACCAACACGTCCAGGCCGCGACGCTCGATTACTGAGAGCAAACGCAACGCTGTGCCACTGGGTTTTTTTTCACCGTTTTCCCACTTTTGAATCGTAGAAACGCTGGCGTTCAGATAGGCCGCAAATACTCCTTGGCTTAAGTGCAGTTGCTCGCGCAGGCGGCGGATGGTTTGCGCTGTATAGGTAGGCGGTGGAACCGCTTGCGCCTCAAAGTCACGCAGGGTCTGCTTGCTAACGGCACCGCACTGCTGTAGATCGCGCATTGTGTCAAGAGCTTCGCTAATTAGTCGGGTCATTTTTTAACTCCATCAAAGAATGTGCGGCAAGCGCTAAAACAATCTGTTCCTCGGTCAAACCCAGCAACTCACCAGCGAAGCGCTGGTAAAGTTTCAGTTCCTTGGGCGAGATATTCTCGCGCTCGTTTTGAAAATTCGCATGGTTTATTATAGTACTCGGTGCAATAGATGACTGTGCTTTGGCCGCAACGGCGGCTAGATTTGCACGGATCGTTTCAGCGGCCGGGGCAGATGCCACACGACCTGCAATAACCGCGATCCCACCGCCCGCGCCACCTTTGGTACCTATAAGAGCCCTCTGATCTACCGCCGTGAAAATTATTGAAAATGCCGATAATTTATACGATTTAGGCCTATAGCCACCGTGCTGCTTGCGTAAGCAGCTACTACAAACATAGCAACAGAAGCCTCGCTCAGACGTTCGTCATGCCTCGGTTTGAGACGCTTCCCAAGCGGCGCGCACACGCTGCATCAGACTGGGATGAAGTACGCCAAGTTTTGGTGTTTGACCGTTTGGATCGCCGGGCGGCAGCTTGAGCCAGGTGTTGTCGCAAGGCAGTTCGGCGGTGCTATGAAAGCTGAATTTGGTGGTGTAGCTCAGGCCAGCGAGTTGGTACGTCGCCACCTCCTCTGGAAACTGGCTGATGACTATCGCTTTCGCCTCGCGCCTGAGTCAAACTTCAGCACCTGCAAGTCGCACCCCTGATCTGCCGCCGAGAAAACTATTGAATCCATTAAATATTTATATAATTTAGGGCGCTAGCCACCGTCCTACCTACGTAACCAGCTATTAAAATGTAAGTGAATCAGCTTCGTGTATTCTCCCCCCATGCTTGAAACAAAGTCTTACATGACAAATCCCCTGCGGCAGAGGCCCGCCTGACCATGCATTGGCCCTGGCAGCGCAAGAGTTCTGGCGATCAACTGGTCGTGTCCTGGTCGGGCCAGACCTTGACCTACGTGCTGGCGCGGGCGCGCCCGGACGCGACTTTTGAGGTGCTCAAGTTGGGCGTAGCACGCCAGGGCACCGACAGCCTGGATGCTTTTGTGAACCGTTTGCAGTCCCTGGGCCTGAAGGGTTTTGAGGCGCGCGTCATGCTGCGGCCCGAGCAATACCAGTTGTTGCAAATCGACACCCCGACTGTGCCACCGGAAGAGCTGCGCGCGGCCGCCCGGTACCAGATCCGGGACATGATCAACAGCCATATCGATGATGTCACGCTGGACGTGATGCGGGTCGGTGATGAGCAGCAGAAGGGCAAGAGCCATCTGTTTGTGGTGGCCGCCACCAATGCGGTGGTGCGCTCGGTGCTGGAGCTGGGCGACGCGATGCATTGGGCGGTGTCGGTGATTGACATTCAGGAAACCGCGCAGCGCAATCTCCAAAATGCCCTGG
>DATCIC010000171.1:0-3644 GCA_036508025.1 Rhodoferax sp.
CTACCAGCCCCAGCGGATGGCGCTGTGCCATGGGTTGCACCACTGCCTTCACGGCTTCGCTGGCCAACACACTGCTGACACGCCACGGGTGTTGCGCCCACCAACTACGCACGGCCTCAATCACGATACTGGCAGCGGGTATTGATTTCAGGCTATCGAGCCAGGCCAGCCCAACAGCGCTGGCGCGCGCACTGGAGGCGCCGCCCACCGGGGCCGAAATGTCACGCAGGGCAAGGCGCAAGCGCTCGCGCGACAGGGTCAGCCGTTCGGATGGAGTCAGCAGTGCCGCACTCATGACGTGCTCGCTTCGCGCAACATGGCCAGATCGGCCTTCATTTGCTGTCGAATGTTGTCAAGGCCGCTGGCATCGCCCCCCGACCGGACCGCCAGCAAACACCCTGCAGCCACGGCCATCGGCAACAACGGCGCCACAATCAACGCCCACGGTGCTTGCATGCTGGGCGCAGGAGTCACGGCCCAAAGCATGAGCGCAACCCCCGCCAACACCGCGCCCACCACCAGAGAACAAAAGGTCACCGCGTAGAGCAGTGCACGTCGCCTCCAGGCGAGCGAGACATGACCAAGCTCTGCGGCTACCAGCTCGGCGTAGGCCTCGGCGTGGTCCGCCAGCAACTGCGGTCGAGTCGCGATCAGGAGAAACAGGGGGTGAATCATGGTGGTCAAGCTCCAGAATCTAAAAATCAATGGCTGACCAGAGCCGCCCGGGGCAGCGCAGGGTCTACCTTAACAGGCTTTGCGGCAGTGGCGACCGCCGAGGCTGCGCACGCCTGATGAAAAGCAGTTAGCGGCGATCCCGCGAACTTACCATCATACTGATCAGCGCCATCAGCGCAGCACCGGTCGCAGCGGCGATCAGCACCGACTTGATGGGTTCGTCCTTGATGTAGTTCAGCGTGTTGTCCGAGGCGCGCAGCGCCTTGTCACGCAACTGTTGGGACGTGTCGCGCACACTGTCCACACCACGATGCGCCAACGCGCTGGCTTGCTGACGCAAGTCCTGCACACTTCCGGCCAAGCTATCGAGCGCCTCATGGGTCACACGCTGGGTTGACTTGATGGCCTGGGTAGCTGACTCGGCGGCCTGGTCGGTCAGGCTCGATGGTTCTGGGGCTTTTTTAATAAACATGAAGGTTCCTTAGGGAAAGTCTGGGGTTAAATGGAAACTGTGGTGTTCAAACGTCGATCCAGGCGGTTCGCCTGGCAGCTTTGCCAGCCCGGCGTCAGCGCTTTTTGATCAGGCCAAACAGGAAACTGGCCACAGCCAGGATCGCAAACACAATGAACAGAATTTTGCCGATGCTGACGGCGCTGGCGGCAATGCCACCAAAACCAAACAAAGCAGCAATTAAGGCAATGACAAAAAATACAACAGCGTAATGCAGCATATCCAGACTCCTGGTTTGAAAAGCGGCCCACCGCTTGGGATAATTAAAACGAAAAGCCAGCGAACTGTGTCGCGGCAGTTAGATAAGTTTGATCTTGATTGCAGGTGGCGGCGATAGGCAAACCCGCCGCAGCCTTGTCGGGTGGATACGCCAATTTGCGTAGGACGTGGCTGACAATGCCCTGGAAGAGGCGCGAATCAGTTTGGCCGAGTGTTGTTTCTACGGTCGTGCCGCCCGCACACTGGAGTCAGTTTCACTTGAATCAACGTGCCCTGCCCCGGCGCCGACACCAAGGCCAGGGTTCCGCCTGCGGCTTCAACCCGAAAACGCATACCCACCAAGCCATACGCAGAACGCGGCTGCACGCTGGTATCAAAGCCAACCCCATCGTCACGAACCGAGACTTCCACCAGGCCATTGTCTGTGGCCAAGCGCACCCAAACATGCTGTGCCCGTGCATACTTTGTGATATTGGTAATGGCCTCTTGCACCAGACGATAGACCATCAGCTCGGCACTTACTTCAAGCTCCACCGGATCCAGCGCGCAATGAACTTCGACACCTGAATTTTCAGCAAACTCACGCGTCAGAATTTCAAGCGTCGCAACCAAGCCCAGGTTGCTCAGTGCGGACGGGCGCAAGTCTTCAATGATGCTGCGCCCGAGTGCAATGCCGCTATTGAGCGTGCTGACCAGGTGCGCCAGCAGTTCCAGCGCCTCAGGTGCCCTATCGGCCAAGCGTGACTTGATGCGGGCCGCATCAAGCTTGGCCGATGTCAGCAATGCGCCCAGATCGTCGTGCAAGTTACGCGCCAGGCGATGACGCTCGTCTTCTCGCGCAGTCTGCAGATGGTGGGTTAACTCAGTCAGCTGCACTGTGCGCAACAAGACCTCGGTTTCGAGTTGCGCCCGTCCTGCCTGGACGGTGCGCTGCAACTCCTGTTGCAACTTATCGACCATTGAACGCTGGCGCCAATACATGAAGAGCGCTAACAGGCTGATAATCATCAACACTGCGGCGGCAAGACCAGCCAGCAGCAGGACAGAATTGCCGTGCTTGGCAACGTTCAGTACATCCATCTTCAGCCCCTGCCCCAAAATGCGGGATCATGCAACAAAAAATGCTGCCACACACCATGATTCGAATTGCCATTGTTGACGACCACGCGATGGTCCGCGCCGGATTGCGCCAATTTTTTTCCGACCAGATCGACTTCGCCGTGGTCGCCGAAGCGGCCAATGGCCGCGGGGCGCTTGACATCGTGCGCAAAGGCGAGGTCGACGTGATCCTGCTCGACATCTCCATGCCCGACCAAAGCGGTGTTGATGCACTGATCGCCATCCGGGCCCGTGCACCCGATTTGCCGGTACTGATTTTGAGTGGCTTTGCGGAAGAACATTACGCCACCACCTTGCTGCGCCAGGGTGCCAGTGGCTATTTGAACAAAGACTGCGACCCGGAGGAAATTGTTAAAGCGATCCGCACGGTGTATCGCGGGCGCAAGTACATCACGGCAGGTGTTGCCGAACTTCTGGCGGACGGTTTGAGCGGGGGCGCTGATAAGCCGCTTCATGAGAATCTGTCGGAGCGTGAGTTACAGGTTTTTTTGCGTCTGGCCAAGGGAGAGGCGATCGGCCACATGGCGGTCAGTATGTCGCTGAGCGTTAAGACGGTCAGCACCTACCGAACCCGGGTGATGGAAAAAATGAAACTCGAAACCAACAGCGACCTGACCTATTACGCTTTGAAAAACGGCTTGATCCAGTAGCCCCATACTCAGGCCGACGTTGCGTGACCGGATGGGCTGCTGCCGTCGCCTGGGTCGACTGGCAGCTGAGCACAGTACTCGATAAGCGCATCGATCTCGTTGGACTTGTCAAAAACCCGGTCGGCACCGAGTTCAAGGCATTTGCGCCGAATATCCGGCGTGGCATAGTTACTCAGTACCACCAACCTCTGCCGCTGCGCCAAGCCACTCGCTGCCCTGAGCACACCCAGGCCGGAACCGGCCTTCAGAAAAATATCAACAATCACCAGATCGGCATGATTGCCTGGCTGCGTCATCCACTGCACTGCCGTGAATTCATCGGCGGCCGTGCCCACCACCTTGACCGGTGCCAGCTCTTCCAGAGTGACGATCAGGCTCTCGCGAATGACCGGGTTGTCTTCGACAATGTAAGTCTTGAACTGTTGCATGGCCTGTAGTGTTACTTCCGTGAAATCAAAAAAAATTCATCC
>DATCIC010000172.1:0-4672 GCA_036508025.1 Rhodoferax sp.
GCAGCCATCTCGTACAGGGCTTGCAGCATTTCCATGCCGCGCTTGGCATTGGCCTTTGTGCCGTCGACCTTGAACTGCTCGTGACGGTGGGCAATTTTGACTTGCAGCGCGACCTCGATCGTGCGCAGATGCTCGTCCATCGGGCCGCACAGGTGCGACAGGCGGGTATTGTTGGGTGGGGAAAATAAGTGTCGGAGAATCAAGTTGATAATTCCTGAAAAAGGGACTCACGCAAAACCGCTCCAGCGTCGTTGCGCCTTCTCGCCGTACTGGGCGTACTGCCTTCGAAGGCGCGCCTAGCTGGAACAATTTTGCGTGAGTCCCGAAACGCTCTCTATGATAGGCACTAAATGATTGGTAAATTAACCGGCACGCTCGATGACAAAAATCCACCGCAAGTCATTGTGGATTGCCACGGCGTCGGCTATGAGGTGTTGGTGCCCATGAGCACCTTTTACAACCTGCCCGAGCTGGGCGCCAAGGTGAGCCTGCTGACGCATTTTGTGGTGCGTGAAGACGCGCAGATTCTGTATGGCTTTGCCACCAGCCAGGAGCGCGGGGCGTTTCGCGAATTGATCAAAATATCGGGCGTCGGGCCGCGCACCGCACTCTCGGTGCTGTCGGGCATGAGTGTGGCCGAGCTGGCGCAGGCGGTCACACTGCAAGAAGGCGGACGGCTGATCAAGGTGCCTGGTATCGGCAAGAAAACCGCCGAGCGTTTGCTGCTGGAGCTCAAAGGCAAACTCGGTCCCGATATCGGTGTCGCCGCCAGTGTGGCCAATGACAGTCAGGCCGACATTCTGCAGGCGCTGCTGGCGCTCGGTTACAGCGACAAGGAGGCCGCCGCCGCCTTGAAGGCGCTGCCAAGTGACGTGGGCGTGAGCGATGGCATCAGGCTGGCGCTGCGGGCGTTGGGGAAGTAGCCTGCGGGTCTGATTTACGATGCCGCATGGATGAAATCAAAAATCTCGAATCTCTCGGCCTGGTCTTGCCCAGTCCCGCCTACATCGTAGGCGCCATTTTGTTTGGCATCATTGGCTACGTGGCGTTCAGGCGCGGCCGGAAAACAACGTCGCCCGCACTGACCTGGACCGGCGTGGTGTTGATGGTGTATCCGTATGCCGTGCCGCAAACGTGGTTGCTTTGGCTTGTGGGTGCTGGCTTGTGCGGATGGCTTTATACCCAATGGAATTGACTCGATTAGTGTCGTCTTCATCTGTTTCGGGACTCAATCAACCGGCGTGAACATGTTCAACAGACTCGGCCTCTTAGCTGTTTTCCTGATGCTCCTGCTAATCCTTGGGGGCTGTGGGAGCTCGCCATCGGCCCCTCATGGTTTCGCTTCCAATGAAACCTTGGAGGTGCCATCGCGAATCTCGCAAGGGCAAGCCGATGACATCACGATTTATGCTGTCGGCCTTGTCGGCACGCCGTATCGCTATGGTGGCAACACACCAGACTCGGGTTTTGACTGCAGTGGACTAATTGGCTACATCTACCAGAAGAGGGCAGGGTTGGCGTCACCTCGAACCGTCGCCAGGATGCAACATTGGGGTCAGCCGGTATTGAGCGACAACATTCGCTCGGGCGACCTGGTCCTCTTTGCCCAAAGCGACGTCGTGACCCACGCTGGCATCTATGTTGGCGCTGGCCGTTTTGTCCACGCGCCATCCACGGGCGGGCAAGTCAGGCTTGATCAATTGAACTCAAGATATTGGTCATCCCAGCAAGTGACTTTTCGCCGGCCTTGAAGTCGGTCGAGCCAGCAGCGGAGCTTGCAGCGGGGGAAAAGACAAGCCACTGGATGTGGTTCATCTTTCCTCAGCTCAAGGCGCTTGCTTATTGGAAGCACCCCGTCCTTGGACCGCGCCTGAAGGCGTGCACGAAGCCTGACGAAAGAACGCTCGCGTCGCCTTAGCTGGCGTGCTGAGGCCTTTTAAAACAGCCAAGGCAAAAAGCGTTTGCTCCCCAACATGTAAGCGGCATAGCCGGGGTGTTTCTCGCCCATCCAGCGCTCTTCGAGCGTTGATTTCTTGAGCAGGACAATGGCCAGTGCTGACCACGTGACCCAGCCGATGAGAAGGCCCGATGACCACACCAGCGCGGCGCCACCCAATAGAACGGACGTGTACATGGGGTGGCGAATCCACCGATACGGCCCGGTCGTGACCAATACGCCGTGAACTTTGGGCGTCGGGTGGATGTTGAAATTCCCCAGCCGGTTGTGAAGCAGCGTCCATGCGGCGAGCGCGACTGAGGTCCCCGCCAGCAGGAAGGCTCCGGCGGGAATGGCGCCATGCATCACATTCGGTGCCGCCAACGCTGCCAGCACGAGCAGCAGGCCCAATTGCAGCGCCACCAGCAAGGTACCGACCCGTTTTCCGTTTTGAATTGAGAAAGGTGGCATGTTCGGAATTTTGGATGAGAAGACGGTTTGCAGCTTAACAGCAGCGCACTTGACCGGCCCTCAGGGCTTGGTCAGCGGTGGCCCGGGGATCTGCATGGCCGCGTCTTCAAAAGTACCCTGATCGGCATCGCTATGGCAGGCGGCGCAGTTGCTTTTGCTTTTCACCAGCGGCGAGGCCCAGTCGGCGGCGGCAATCTCCCGGTGTTTATGAATCCAGTAGGGCGTCTCGGTGATGCGCAGCGGGGTGGCGTTTCGGGGGATTGATTGTTCGATCTTGAACGCCGCTTCTATGCTGTGCTGGTCGGCCGAGTTCGCCGTCATGAAGGCCAGCACTGCGGCGGCGGTGCTGGCATCGAGCCCCAGGTCGGTGCCAAAGTGCTGGCTTTGCTCGGCCATGATTTTTTGCCAGGAGCGCGCGGGCAGCAGGGCTGGGTAAAACACCGCGTGGCAGCTGCCGCATTCGTCGCGCCACTGGGCGTTGTCGGGCAACTGGCGACCGACAAATTTCACACGAGGCTCATTGTTGTCAGCGACTGATTCGACGTGCCCTGGCCGGCTGTCAAGCTGCCGGTCAATGGCGTAATAAAACCACCAGAGCGCAAACCCGGTGATCAGCACCAGCATCAGGAGCGCCACCCCGGCATGCGGCTTGGCCACCGGTGTGTCGGCGTCAGCCAGCTTGGTGCCCGTGACCATGGACCGCGCCAGGTTTTCCTTGTGCAGCACGCTTTCAACCACCACGCCGATGATGTGCCCGATGACCACCAACAGCAGCAGCGTGGCACACAGGTCATGCAGCTTCTTGATGATCTGGATTTGGGCAAATGTCGCCGAACCAGCCGCGATGCCTTGCTGTTCATCGCCACCCAGGGTCAGGACGCCGGTGATCCCGACCACCACCACCAGGGCCAGCAGCAGGTAGATCGCCAGGCTGCCGGTGGGGTTGTGGCCGACGTGACGTTGGGCGCGGCGCGATGCCACCTGTTTCAGATAGACCAGAGCCTCTTTCGGGCCGAACCAGAAGCTGGCAAAGCGCGAAAAGTGCGAGCCTGCAAAGCCCCACAGCAGCCGAAAGCCCACCAGAGCGAGCATCAGGTAGCCCAAAAAAACGTGGATGGCGCGCCATTGATCGCCGTCGCTGGTGAGCCAGGCCCCGGCAAAGCTCAGCGCCAGGGTCCAGTGGAACAGGCGGGTCGGCAGGTCCCAGATCAGGGTGCGTTGCATGGGCAAGCTTTCGGCAACATGGGGGTGAGAGGATTCAGATCCGTGCACTTTTCAAGGGTTTACTTGGGGATGTGAACGCGGTCTTCGTCGAAATCGCCCTTGTTGGCGCCGCTGTGGCAGGCGCTGCAGTTGCTATGGCTCTTGACAGCAGCGCGCTTCCAGACGGCAGCGCCAACTTCACGGTGCTTGGATTTGAACCACTGGCTGTCGGTGATGCGCAGCGGCGCCGTGTTGGCGCTCCAGCGGTTGGAACCGTTTTTCTCCAGAAAGGTGGTTATTTCCTGCGTGTCTTGCGGCGACAGGGACGCATCGGCGCCAAAGTGCTTGTCCAGACCTGACATCACTTTTTTCCAGGAGGCCGCTGGCAGCAGGCCGGGTGGGTAGGCAAGGTGACAGCCACTGCATTCGGTCTGCCATTTGGCATCGACGTGGGCGGGCATGACCGGTCGACCCCGGTCTTCGCCGCTGTACTTGGCCTGCGCCCCCAATGAGGCGGCGGCGAGCAGGGTCAGTATCGATGCCTGAATCAGTTGGCTTGGTTTCATGGGTGTTCCTTATTTGACTGACAACATGTAAGTGATGAAATCGCCCTTTTCTTGCGTGCTGCAGGCGCGCTTGAGGACGTCGTTGCAATTGCGTTTGAACCACTTTTCGACATTGGCAGCATCACTGAAGCGCTTCGGGTTGACCGACGGTGCCATCGGTGCAATCACCTTGTTGGTCTTGACGTGCTTGCCCTCGGCTTTGGGCGAATCGGTATGGCACGAGGAGCATGACAGCTCGGCGCCTTTGGTGCTGTAGAGCTTTTGACCGGCGGCCGCCGTGAAGTCCTTGAAAGCCGCGTTTTCCTGTTTGGCTTGTGCCCGGTAGGCGTCAAGAATCGGGTTGGCGGCTGCGGCCAGGGGCAGTGCCAGCGCCAGGCAGGCCAGCAGATGAGTGGAACTGAATTTTGATGTCATGGTGCGTTCTCTTGGGTAAGGAGTCCGAACGATAACCCTGTCACCTTAAGATTTGCTTAGCTGATCCTGAATTGGGCGCGCC
>DATCIC010000173.1:0-5908 GCA_036508025.1 Rhodoferax sp.
CCTTGTAGGCCGACAGCTCCAGCTCCACCGGCTGCGCCGCGCGAGACAGATTGAACACGGCCAGGATGGTGTCGTCCTGGTACGCGCTCAGGTAGGCCAGGATCTTGCGGTTGCCAGGCTTGAGGAAGCTGCGTTTGCCGCGGCCAAAGGCCTGGCTGCTCTTGCGCACGGCGAGCATCCGTTTGGTCCAGTTCAGCAGCGAGCTGATGTCGCGCGCCTGGGCCTCGACGTTGAGGGCCTCGTAGCCGTACATCGGATCCATGATGGGTTGCAGGTACAGGCGTTGCGGATCGGCACGGGAGAAACCGGCGTTGCGGTCGGGGCTCCACTGCATCGGTGTGCGCACGCCGTTGCGGTCACCGACAAACATGTTGTCGCCCATGCCGATCTCGTCACCGTAGTAGATGATCGGCGAACCGGGCATTGACAGCAGCATTGCGTTCATCAGCTTGATGCGATCCGTGTCGTTCTCCATCAGTGGGGCGAGGCGGCGGCGGATACCCAGGTTGATTCGCGCACGCGGGTCAGCGGCATACATGCGGTACATGTAGTCCCGTTCCTTGCTGGTCACCATCTCCAGTGTCAGCTCGTCGTGGTTGCGCAGAAAGATGGCCCACTGGCAGCCGTCGGGGATCTCCGGCGTTTGCTGCATGATTTCGATAATCGGGTGACGGTCTTCCTGAGCGATCGCCATGTACATGCGCGGCATCAGCGGGAAGTGGTAGGCCATGTGGCACTCGTCGCCGTCGCCGAAGTATTCCCGGACATCCTCGGGCCACATATTGGCTTCAGCCAGCAGGAAGCGGTTCTTGTACCGCGCGTCGATGGCCGCGCGCAGCTGCTTGATCACCGCGTGCGTCTCCGGCAGGTTCTCGTTGCTGGTGCCATCGCGTTCGATAAGGTAGGGGATGGCGTCGAGGCGGAAACCGTCAACGCCCATGTCGAGCCAGAATCGCATGGTCTTGAAGATTGCTTCGAGCACTTTGGGGTTGTCGAAATTCAGATCAGGCTGATGACTGAAGAAGCGGTGCCAGAAGAAGGCCTTGGCCACCGGGTCCCAGGTCCAGTTGGAGGTCTCGGTATCGGTGAAGATGATGCGCGTGTCTTTGTACAGCTGATCGCTATCGCTCCAGACATAGAACTCGCGCTCGGGCGAGCCCGGTGGCGAGCGTCGCGCTGCCTGGAACCACGGGTGATCGCTCGATGTGTGGTTCATGACGAGCTCGATGATCACCCGCAAGTCGCGCTTGTGCGCCTCGGCCAGCATCTCACGAAAGTCGTCGAGCGAGCCGTATTGTGGGTGAACGTCTTCATATTCCGCAATGTCGTAGCCGTCGTCGCGCATCGGCGAGGGATAGAAGGGCATCAGCCAGATGGTGTTGACACCCAGATCCCGGACATAGTCGAGCTTGACTGTGACGCCCTTGAAGTCGCCCATGCCGTCGTCGTTACTGTCGAAAAATGCTTTGACGTTGAGCTGGTAGATGACCGCGTCGCGGTACCACAGCGGATCGTCGTGGCTATCAATCTCGACAGTTTCGAGGGTCAGATTTGTCGCAGGTGCATTCATCAGTGGCCGGTTTCAAAAATAGTAATCGAAGTCGCGTTCATCGCGGATGCGTCGGCGCACCACGAAGACGTGTTCAAGGTAGAGCATGGAGGCGACGCCGTCCACCCGCAGGCCGTCCAGGTGGTACTTGTCCAACCAGAACAGCCCCGATGAAATCAGGAAGCTGCGCACTTCATTGCGCCCGTAGTTGAAGATGCTCGAGTTCCATTCGGGGTGGAAGCCCTGCCGCGGATCGGAATGCTCGAACAGATGGGTGCCATCGAAATAGCCAAGCCCGTGCTCATCCGTCGGAAAATGCGAGGGCACCCAGTCCAGCAGCACGCCGATTCCGTGCTGGTGCAAGTGATCAACAAAGTGCATGAAGTCCTGCGGTGTGCCAAAGCGCGAGGTGGGTGCGAAGTACCCAGTTGTCTGGTAGCCCCATGAGCCATAGAACGGATGCTCAGTCACCAGCATCAGCTCAACATGGGTAAAGCCCATCCGCGAACCGCGTTCTCGACGAAACCTTGCCAGATACCGGAGCCGTCGTCGCGCAGACCAAGATGATCGACATTGCCGGACCAGTAGTTCCAGTCGCCCACGACAGAGACAGATTCAGCGTTTGGTGCCCAGACTCCGAAGTTCGCGCCGCCGTTGGACTGCAAGTGGCAGCCAAGCTTGTTGTACAACTTCGCGTGTGTTCCCTCACGGAAGAGATAGACGTCGTGATCGCTCTTCATATGGTTTTTAGCTTAGCACACAGGGTTCATTCATGGACATTCCCTGTCGCAAAGCAGACAGTGTCTGCAGGCCGCTTTCAGTCCACTGGGAGGATCGGAAAAGCGCATTTTTTTTCATAGGGCCAAAGTGCCTGGCTTATCGGTCAGGCGACTGCGCCGACGTCTGGTGGCGGCATCGAGCAGCATGCGCCCGGCCCAGCGGAAGACGTTGAACTCCGCCACCAAGCCGCGCATCAGGCGCATACGGTCGCGCTGCTCGGTTTCGGGCATGCTCAAAGCCAGGTGCAGGGCAGCCGCACACTGGTCGGCATCGTAGGGGTTGACGATCAGTGCCTCGGGCAGCTCGCGGGCGGCCCCGGTGAATTCGGACAATACGAGCACGCCGCGTTCATCGTCGCGGGCAGCCACGAACTCTTTGGCCACCAGGTTCATGCCATCGTGCAGGCTGCTGACAAAGCACAGATCAGCGGCGCGGAAATATTCATAGACCTGGGGTGGCGCATGCTGCTCAATCTTCAGCAGGATGGGGGCGGGTCCACGGCTCCTAAAGCGCGCATTGATGCGCGCTGCCAGGGCGCGCACCTGCGCCTCGTGGTGCTGGTATTCGTCGATGCCGGAGCGCGTCGGTGCGGCAATCTGGACAAAGGTGAATCGGCCGACCCAGTCCGGGTTCAACTCCAGCAGGCGCTCAATCGCCCGAAAGCGCTCCAGGATGCCTTTGGTGTAATCCAGACGGTCAACGCCGATGCCCAGCTTGTGTTCGGGTGGCAAGTCGTTTAGCTGTCGAATGTAGGCGCGGCAATCGGGCACATTCTTTTGCAGCAGTTCCGGGTCCGGTGGCCAGGCGATGGAAATCGGGTAACGCCGTACGGCGGTGAGTTTGCCGCCAAACGACACGTTGAAGGATTCGCGGTCGACCCGCGCTTCCAGAAAGCGGTCCACCGTATCAACAAAATTGTTGCAGTGCGACTGGGTGTGAAAACCCATGATGCTTGAGCCCAGCATGCCGGCCAATATCTCCTCACGCCAGGGGCAAATGGCAAACGACTCAGGGTTGGGCCAGGGGATGTGCCAGAAGCTGATGATGGTGGCATCAGGCAGCTCGTCGTGGATCATCTTGGGCAACAGCGCAAAGTGGTAGTCCTGCACCAGCACAATCGGGTTTTTGGTCTTGGCCTCACTCACCACCGCCTTGGCAAACTTGCGGTTAACCGCTACGTACTGCGTCCAGTCGCTGGAGCGGAAAATAGGCCGCACGTGGGCGATGTGGCACAGGGGCCAAAGCCCTTCGTTGGCAAAGCCGTAGTAGTAACCAGCCTCTTCCTCGGGCGTGAGCCAGACGCGGCGTATGTGGTAGGCGGGCTTCTCCGGTGGCACGGCCACGCGGTCGTTCTTGTCAACCACCTCGTGGTCGGCTGAGCCACTGCCATGCGCAATCCAGGTGCCGGAGCAGGCGCGCATGATGGGTTCCAGCGCCGTCACCAGGCCACTGGCCGGGCGTTGCACCTCGATACGTTCGCCGCGCCGTTGGTGAATGTAGGGCTCGCGGTTGGACACCACAATCACGTCCTCGCCGCGTAGCTCGCCATGCAAAATGGTGCGCAGGGTTTCTGCGGTCCAGGTCAGTTGGCTTTCATCACGCGCCCGGGTCTCGGACTCCAACTCGCTGATGAGTCGCTGCAGATCACGCGCGATTGGCTTGAAGCCGGGCAGGCTGGGCGCTGCATTGACCTGAGATCGGCGCAGCAACCCCTCGCCACGCAGCAGGGCGCGAACGCCGGCCATCCAGCCGCGCCAGGAGAGCTCGGCCACGATGACCGTGACGAGCGAGACCACCCCTGCCAGCGCCATGAAGACGTAGAACAGGTAGCGTTTGGTTTCTTCGCTGCGCCGGGTGATGAAGCTCATGTCGTGCACCAGCACCAGTTCGCCCTGGGGTGCGGCCTCGCTGACCATGGGCTTGACCGCCACATGCAATGGTCCCTGTGGGCTCGCCAACAGGTGGTTGACGGGGTTTTTCCAGCGCTCCAGATCGGCACACAGGATTTCAGGCGGTAGCGAGCGGCTGGCCAATATCTTGACGTTTGGCCCCGCGCAGTAGCCGATGGCAAAGAACCTTTCGTCCTGCGTAATGCGGTTGAAAAATTCACCAATCTTGACTTTATTGCCCGCGTCGAGTTGGGCCTGCAGCGGTTCCTGAATGGTGTTGATGATCAACGTGGCGCGTAGGTCAAGGTCGCGCACAAACCAGTTCAGTGTCATCTTGTCAATCAATGGCGCAACGGCGTAGGCGATGCCCGCCAGTACCAGCAGCAGTGGCAGAACGAAGCGCAGAGACAGACGCATGGCTTTCCTTCAGCGCTGGTGCAATTGCAGCGCAGTCATGGGGTTATAAGTCGGCCAACGGGATGCCTGCGGCATTCTCATCGGCCTTGAGCAGTGCGATCAATTCGCCCAGATCATGATCGAGCCGCAGCAAGGTGGCCGCCGGAAGGTGGTGCAGGGCGCCCGGCAGGACACCCTCGAACGGCCCTGGCACCTGGCTCAAAATAGCCAGTCCAGCGGGCGAAATCTGCAGTTCGACCTGACGCCTGTCGACACTGGCTTTGCCCATGCTGATGAGTTCTTTGCGCACCAGCAGCTTGACCAGGTTGCTCGCGGTGGACTGATGGATGTCCATGCTTTTTGCCAGCGCGCCAACGCCAATGCTCGGGTGGTCGCGAATGACATTCAAGGCCCAGACCTGGGCGCCACCCAGGCCCGCCTGCTTTTCGAGGGTCTGAAAGTGAGCGCGCACGGCGTTGAAGACCACGCGAAAGCGCCGCAGTACCCGCGCCGGGCTTGTCGGGTTGTCATTGTCCAGCGTATTCAGGGGCATGTTGGGCTCTTGGGTGGGAGTAGGGACAGGGCTCATGATGGACGCATTTTCAGGCCTGGGCGAGTTGGCTTTATGTGAAAGAATTTTCAACTCTACATTGACCCCAATATAACAAATTGCATTTGCTGCAATGCATTATTAGAAAATCAATCCCTTTATCTCGGGTGTGAGGCGATTAATCACGCCCACAAGGCAGCCATGCAAACGCGTTTTCCGGTTTTTTATGCGATCAGGCAAGAGCTTTACGACTGGCGTTTGTGGACCGGGCGCGCCGTGGTGCTGGCGTTCGCGGCCCTGGCGGGTTTGGTTGTTGTGGGGTTCACCTGGCTGACGGAGCAGGCCTTTGCACAATTTGTCTGGTTTAAGAGTTCGTTCTGGTGGGGGCCTCTGTTTTGGACGCCGGTTTCTACCGTCGGGATTGTCTGGTTGATGAGGCGCTACGCCCCAGGATCCACGGGCTCTGGTATTCCGCAGGTCATCGCCACATTGAAGCCTGAAGTTGGCACGGGTGAGCGAAGCTTGTTCGTGTCGATCCGACTCAGTATTGCCAAAATAATTTTGACCAGTTGGGGGTTTTTGGCCGGCTTGTCGTTGGGGCGTGAAGGTCCGTCGGTGCAAATTGCCGCGGGGGTGATGCGTCATGCCCGTCGCTGGCTGCCAGCACAATCGAAGGTGTCGGCCCAAGGGTTGATGTTGGCAGGCGGTGCGGCCGGTATCGCCGCGGCTTTCAACACACCACTG
>DATCIC010000174.1:0-3533 GCA_036508025.1 Rhodoferax sp.
GGAAGCGCGGCGAGAGCATGCTATTGCCACCCGCCTCTGCGGCCATTGACTGTTCAAAGAGAGGAATCGCAGAGATTACAGAGATTACAGAGGATGCAGAGGAAGAGGACTCACCATGACCACGCAGCAAACCCAGCACGACCTCAGCAATAGCGCCTTGCTGGAAGGCCTGGGCGCGCACCTACAGCCGTTGGCCGGCGATGCGCGCCAGTATGACGGGCTGCTGGCTCTGATCGGCCCGGCGCGCTTTGCCCTGCTGGGCGAAGCGTCGCACGGCACCCATGAGTTTTACCGCGAGCGGGCAGAGATCACCAAGCGACTGATCACCGAAAAAGGTTTTACTGCCGTTGCCGTGGAAGCCGACTGGCCCGACACAGAACGCCAGAGCCACTATTTCTACACCCGCTTGGCCCAGCAGTTCGATGCAGTCATACACATCGACGAAACCAGCGCACTGGAGCCGCTGGACGTGGGCCATGTGTGGAGCGACAGGGAGGCGCCGGAGACATTTCCGTCAGGCATTTAGCCATTAAGGAAGAGCGTAGGGGCAACATACTTCCCGGCGCAATGCTCGGCAGCGCTGAATCAGCGCCAAACCTTCGCCATTCGCAAATTGTCTTGAAATGACGCACCGTACGTGTGCCAGCGCACAGACCGCGACCCGCAGGAAAAAGACGATGATTGCACCAGCGGGTACCCGTTCAGAGGAGATTGACATGGCGAAATGCGACGCGTGCGGCAATGACTACGACAAATCCTTTCAGGTGGTGGCGCAAGGCAAGACCTACACGTTCGACAGCTTCGAATGCGCGATCCATAGACTCGCGCCTGCCTGCGCGCATTGCGGCGTACGCATCATCGGCCACGGCCTGGAGAAAAGTGGCCGGATGTTCTGCTGCGATCACTGCGCCGAACAGTCGGGCGTGAAGGAACTGCGCGACCGCGCCTGATGCAACGACAAACGCTTCAATCGTGAACACTTGATACAAGGAGAATGAACATGCAACAGCTGAAAGACCTGATGAGCCGCGACGTGAAGGTGATCAGTCCAAATATGAGCATCCGGGAAGCCGCAAGAGAGATGCGCGATGGGGACTTTGGAATGCTGCCGGTCGGAGAAAACGATCATATGATAGGGACGATCTCGGATCGCGACATCGCGACATCGCGATTCGCGCCGTCGCCGAGGGCAAGGAAAACGCCACCAAAGTCCGCGACGTGATGTCATCTGCAACGCGGATGCGAGCAGCAGTTTTCAACCACAGTAGGAACATCATGACAAAAACCTGGATTCTTGTGGCCAATGCCAGCCGTGCGCGCTGCTTTGAGCGCGATGCTTTGAGCGCCCCGCTCAACGAGTTGGCCGACTTTGTCTTTCCCCACACCAGACTCGGCGGCGAGGCCACCGGCGAGGCCACCGACGGAGACATTAGCGGGGACGCGGGGAAGGGACATGGACGTACCGGGCACGCTGGTACGCAATTCGAGCCAAGAACCGAAGCCAGTGACAAAGATCTCCACAGCTTTGCCCGGCAGCTCGCCGATTTTCTGAACAAGGGCGTGGCCGCGCAGCGCTGCGACAAGCTGGCACTGATTGCCGCCAGCCGGATGCTGGGCGAACTCAAGCCATTCCTGAGTTCATCCGCCGAAAAGATGTTGCAGCGCAGCGTTGCAGTCGACCTGACCTACTATCAAGGCGCGGAGTTGAGGCAGCGGGTGAATGAAGCTTTGAGTCTGCCCGGTTGAGCGGTGAGCCAGCTCTGGAGCGATGATGGAGCCGGCCTTACGCCCTGTCTTTGCCCCATGAAACAGGACACCCCGCGCTCAAACTTCACCGGCAAGCTCGTGATGCTGGGCTTTGGCAGCATCGGGCAGGCAATCCTGCCCCTGGTGTTCCGCCATCTCGGCGTCAAGGCCGCCGGGGTCAGGATCGTCAAGACCAGCGAGGACCGGTCCGGCATTGCCAAAGAGTTTGGCGTGGAGGTGATCGCCACCGCGATCCATGAAAGCAACTGGGAGAGCGTGCTGGAGCCGCTGCTCGAAGAAGGCGACTTCCTGCTGAATCTGTCGGTGGACGTATCCAGCCTGGTGCTGATCGAGCTGTGCCGCAGGCGCCGCGCACTTTACCTGGACACCTGCAACGAGCCGTGGCGTGGGCGTTACGACAACCGGTCCTTGCCGCCCTCGCAGCGTTCCAACTATGCGCTGCGCGAGGAAATGCTGGCCTTCGGGCTGAACCACCCGTCCGGCCCGACAGCGGTGGTTACCCAGGGGGCCAATCCGGGGCTCGTTTCCTCGCTGCTGAAACAGGCGCTGCTCAACATGGCCGCTGACGAGCGACTCGGTGCGCCGACACCCGGGTGCGGCCAGGAGTGGGCCGAGCTGGCCAGGCGCCTGAACGTCCAGGTGATCCACGTGGCCGAGCGCGATACGCAGGTTTGCGCGCGGCGCAAGAACCGCGACGAGTTCGCCAATACCTGGTCAACCGTCGCTTTCATCGACGAGGGCCTGCAGCCGGCTGAATTGGGCTGGGGCAGCCATGAAAAGCACTGGCCCGGTGACGCCAGTCGCCATGGCTTCGGCTGCGGCGCAGCGATCTATCTGAACCGCCCCGGCTTCGGCACCCGCGTGCGAAGCTGGACTCCGCTGGAGGGGTCATACCACGGCTTGCTGGTGACGCATGCCGAATCCATCTCCATCGCCGACCACCTGACGCTGCGCAAGAACGGCGCGATTGCATACCGGCCCACAGTGCTCTACGCCTACCACCCCTGCGACGATGCCGTGCTGTCGGTGTTTGAGATTGCCGGCAAGAACTGGAAGCCGCAGCACCAGCAACGCATTCTGCGCGACGAGATCAGCAGCGGTATCGACGAGCTGGGCGTGCTGCTGTTGGGCAATGCCAAAGGCGCGTACTGGTATGGCTCGCGCCTGTCCATCGAACAGGCGCGCGAACTCGCGCCGTACAACAACGCCACCAGCCTGCAGGTAGCCGCTGGTATTCTGGGCGGCATGGTCTGGGCTTTGCGCCATCCTGAGGCGGGCCTTGTGGAGCCCGACGATATCAACCACGAAACCGTGCTGCAGGTGGCCGCGCCCTACCTTGGCGAGGTCATCGGCGTGTATGGCGACTGGACGCCGCTGCAGGGCCGCAGTTCGTTGTTCGGCGAAGAGGTGGATAGGGACGATCCCTGGCAGTTCATCAATTTTCGGGTGACCTGAAATGCTGCTCAAAAAAGAACTCGGCCTCGTCGAGAACTCGTACTACGAAGCCAGCGTGGCGCGCCCGCCGCCCAGCCCCCCGCTGGCCGAGCGCGTCACGGCCGACGTGTGCGTGGTCGGTGGCGGCTATGCCGGCCTGTCGGCGGCGCTGGGGCTGGCCGAGCGCGGCTACGCGGTGACGCTGCTGGAAGCGCAGCGCATCGGCTGGGGCGCATCGGGACGCAACGGCGGGCAGGTCATCGTGGGCTTCGGCTCTGACGGCGAACACGCCATCGAGAAGCAGTTCTCGCTACAGGATGCGCGGCGCGCCT
>DATCIC010000175.1:0-3571 GCA_036508025.1 Rhodoferax sp.
GTCAAACGCCTGCCACGCGACGCCCCGAACTGCTGCTGGCAGCGCAGATCGTCTTGCAGCCGGGCCAAGGTGCCTTGGCCAGCAGCAGCGCTGCGATCACGGCCGTCGCGGTGCGCCTGCAAACCTGGGTCGCGGCGCATCCGAGCGATGCGCAGGCCTGGCAGCTGCTGTCAAGCGTGCAGGGCGCGCAGCACCAGACCCTGCGCGCCCTGCGCTCGGACGCCGAAGCCCAGGTGGCACGGCTGGATTACGCGGCGGCGCTGGACCGCTTCAAGGCGGCGCAAGCGTTTTCACGCCAGCAGCCCAGCGGCCAGGTGCAAGCGAACGGGGGCGCCAGCGCGAGCCAGGCAGCGGCCGACCACATCGACGAGTCCATCATCGACACGCGCCAACGGCAGGTGCAATTACTGCTTAAAGAACAGACGCTCGATCGCTGAGTCGATCACGATGCCGAACGCCGAGTAGATCAGCGAGCCCCACAGCGCGGCGCCAAAGCCGCGCACATGAAACCCGCTCAGCACACCCGCGGCGGACCAGAACATCAGCGCGTTGATGACAAACAAAAAAAGCCCGAGCGTGATCACCGTCACCGGCAGCGTCAGCAGCACCAGCACCGGGCGCAACAGCATGTTGAACAGGCCAATCACAAACGCGGCAATCAGCGCAGCCCCGAAGCTGTCGACGACAACCCCGCTGTAAAGATAAGCCACGGCGAGCAGAGCGGCGGCACTGAGCAGCCATTTGGTGATGAGTTTCATGAGTGAAGAATAGCACCCGGCAGCGGGCAAGCGATGACGATTGTCAACAGTCAACGCCCGGCCATGCTTTGAATTGGAGCCTGACGCTTTTTTTATTTCTTTTATGGCTTCTGGAAACCGCCATCCGCCCAAGCCGTCGCGCTGGCCCGGCTGAGCTTGAAGCCCGGCGACACGCGCACCTGGGCCAACTCGTCACCGGCCCCGTCTTGCGCCGTCAAGGTGGCGGACGGGTTGTCGTCATCGGGCACGATGTCGAGCGACACGGTGACGCGGTCATTTTTGGCCGTCACGGTGATGCTTTGGTGCAGCGTGGCATGCAACTGCTGCTCGTGGCGGCGCACAAATTCCGTGGCGGTTTTGACCAGCGTATGAAAGGCATTGCCGTCCAGCGGTTTCGGGTTCTTCTTGTCGCGCCCCATGGTCCACGGGCCAATCAAGGCGGGCTCGGGTTCACCGTCCTTGATCATGGCCACGGCCCAGCCGTCGTCGTCTTCGTTCTTGATCACGCGGGCGGTCCAGCCGTTGTCGCGCCACAGTCGGGCTTGCTCGATTTTGCTGTCAGGGTCGGGGAGTAGGTCAGTCACGGCTGGATTTTAACGGCCGGCCCACGCCCCCGCTATGATCGCCTCCCCATGGCCAGCATCCACATCACCGACATCGAATCCGCCATCAACTACTGGCGCGCCCTCGCGCCCGCCAGCTTGGAGGGCGCGCTGACCACACCCACCCGCGCGCTGGCCGAGGTCTATGCCGCGATGGTGTTCCAGCATGTGGTCGAAGTCGATGAATTCGCCCTGCCGCAGGCCGCCCTGCAGGCCTGGCTGGCCTGGTACGACAGCACGCCCGACACACCGTGCATTGCCATCTGCTCGACCAGCCAGGGCGATGAAGAATGCAAAGGCTGCGGCCGCACTTTTGCCGAGGTGCAGCACTGGACGGCGTTGCGTCCGGCCGAGAAGCGCCAGGTCTGGCGCCGCATCACACTGGTGGGCACGTCCTGGCGTTTCAACAAGTATGCCGAGCGAGCCGTTAAAAAAACGCCTTGTTGATAAGCGCCAGGGTCTGGCGCCTCTTCACCGGCTGCCAGGGTCTTGCTGCACCAGTTGCTGGCGGATCAAGCGCAATTCCTGCTGGCGCTTGGCGTCGGTTTCGGGGTAGCTCATGTTGAGCGAATTGAGAGTATCGAGAACAATCCGGGAAATAATCAGCCGCGCATTCTCCTTGTCGTCGGCGGGCACCACGTACCAGGGTGCAGTTTTGGAACTCGTGGCGCTCAGGCACGCCTCATAGGCCTGCATGTACTGGGGCCATAATTTGCGCTCTTCTATGTCGGCAACAGTGAATTTCCAGTTTTTTTCGGGCTCGTCAATGCGGGCCAGAAAGCGCTTTCGCTGCTCCTCTTCTGACAGGTGCAGGAAGAACTTGATGATCCGTGTGCCATTGTTGTAGAGATGGTTTTCCAGGCCCATGATGGAGTGGTAGCGCTGCTGCCAGATGGTTTTCCCGTCCTGCAAGTCGACCGGCAGCCGCTGCGCCCGCAGGATCTCCGGATGCACCCGCACGATCAACACTTCTTCATAATAGGAGCGGTTAAAGATGCCGATGCGGCCGCGTTCCGGCAGCGCCTGCGTGGTGCGCCACAGAAAATCATGGTCCAGTTCTTCGGCGCTGGGATGCTGGAAACTGAACACTTGGCATCCCTGGGGATTGATGCCGGACATCACATGCTTGATGGCACCATCTTTTCCGGCGGCGTCCATGGCCTGAAAGATCAGCAACACGGCATGACGGTTGGAGGCGTATTGCAGTTGTTGCAGTTCACTGAGCTCTGCCACATGATCGGCGAGGAGTTTTTCATAGTCATGCTTTGACTTGTAGGCGGGTTTCACCAGCGTCGGCCACTTCTTGAGATTGACCTTTTCGCCTGCCTTGACCTGGAAATTTTCGGATTTGATCTTCATGGTGGCCCTTTCCTTTCGGTTGACGGCTCGACAGGAGAATCAGAGCGACATGCCGCCCGAGACTTCAATCACCGCGCCATTGATATAGCTGGCCTCGTCGCTGGCCAAGAAGGCGTAGACGTTGGCAATTTCTTCCGGCTTGCCCAGGCGCCGGAGCGGCACTTTGGCCTGCAAGTCTTGCAGCACTTTCTCGGGCATGGCCGCCACCATCGGGGTCGTGATGAAGCCGGGCGCCACCGCGTTCACGCGGATGCCCTTGGGGCCCAACTCGCGGCTCCAGGTCTTGGTGAAGCCGATCACGCCAAACTTGGTGGCCGCGTAGTTGGTCTGGCCAAAATTGCCATAAATACCCACCACCGAACTGGCGTTCAGAATCACGCCGCTGCCCTGCGCCACCATGATGTCCGTGACCGCCTGCGCGCAGTGAAAGACACCGCGCAGGTTGACGTCGATCACGCGGTCGAATTGTTCCAGCGTCATTTTTTGCAGACGCGCATCCTGCGTGATGCCGGCATTGTTGACCAGCACGTCAATGCGGCCAAACTGCGCCTGCACGCTCGCCACCATGGCGTCAATGATGGCGCGCTTCGTCACATCCGCCACAAAACCCGCTGCCGTGGCGCCCAGCGCGCGGCACTGTGCCACGGCCTCGTCCACGCCCGCTTGTTTGATGTCGCAGACGATGACGATGGCGCCCTCCTGTGCAAACTTGAGCGCGGTGGCCAGGCCGATGCCTTGGGCACCGCCGGTGATGAGAGAGACTTTGTTGAGCAAGCGGGCAGTGGTCATGATGAGTGCAAAGGAGTTGGCTTGTGAAGCACAACATCTTAGCGGCCCCCACCCTGCTGCCCA
>DATCIC010000176.1:0-5896 GCA_036508025.1 Rhodoferax sp.
TAACGATTAGCGTTTATCCGCCGCGCTGCAATGCTGATTGAAACCAAGAACGCCTCCCGCGGCTGATAAACCATGTTGGACTGAACCGCCTGCTGAGGCGGTCGCACTAGGGGTTTGAAAGCTTCACCCCATTTGTTTGATCTGATTATGACCGGGCTCGCGCTGAACTCGGCGTGCCAGCGTTGCGGCGAACACACTCCGATGCCGCTGTCGCGCCGACATGCGGATGTGTTGTGCTCCCCCGCCAGGGCTTGCCCAAGGCAACACACAGCGAGACCCCCAGCCCGTGGTGCTGCGATGCCGATCCGTGCGCCTGCCCACGCTTCATGGTGGTCCCCGGCTCTGTTGTGCCACGACGCCAGCGGGTGTGGGCAAGCGGGCTTGCCCTGGTAGCACGGCAGTGACGTGCAGGCGCCCGATCTTGCAGCACGGACACAAACTGACATCCAGCCTGGCCACCCGCGCCATGAACCCTTGGGCCGACTCCATCGCCCGCGCATTGGCAGCAGGCATCTGCAAGGCCAGCCTTGCCGCGCTGAGCTTGTAGCTCTTGCAACCTGATGCCAACACCCCATAGTGGCGAATCCGTTTGATGCCCGTGGGCAGCACATGCAGCAAAAAGCGGCGCACAAACTCGGCCCCGTCGAGCCGGACACGGCGTTTTCCGCCCTTGTCATCGGCGCGCACTGTGAACACCACCTCTTGAGTGCTGATGGCACGGATGCGTTCATTGCTGATGGCCGTGCGGTGCGTGTAACGGCTCAGGTACTCCAGCACCTGGGCCGGGCCGCCCAGCGGCGTCTTGGCGTACACCACCCAGTCATGTTTATAAAGTTGCTGCTGGCGGGTCTGCCAGGCTGCATTTTGGCTTTGTGGGTCGCGTTCAATCTGGCCGTTTCGGTGCGCCGCTGCCAGTGCCTGCATGAACTTGCCCCGAAATACCTTGGACAGCGCCTGTACCGGAAACAGGAAGTCGGGCTTGCGCACAGGCGGGTACCACTGGTCTTGTTTGTCCAATACCCCACAGGCCATCACCGCGTGCAGATGAATGTGGCGCTGCAAGTCCTGCGTCCAGGTGTGCAAGACCAGGCTAAAGGCCGGGGTGCCACCCGTGGCGCCCATCCATTTTGGATTGGCGGCAAACTCCGACAGCGTTTGCGCGGTGCAGGCAAACAAGGTGTCAATCACCCAGCGCGGGTGCGCACCATACAAAGCGTTGAGACTGTGCGGCAAGGTGAACACCAGATGCGCATAAGGCACGTCCAGCACCTCGGCCAGTCTGCCTTGCAGCCAGGTATCCTTGGCCCGCATGCCGCACTGCGGGCAGTGCCGGTTGCGGCAAGAGTGGTATTGCCAGTGGCTGTGGCCACAGGTGTCGCAGTCCAAACGTTGGCCACCCAGCGCTGGCGTACGACAGGCAACAATGCCCCGCCAGGCTTTGGCCTGGGGCGTGCTCAGGACGTGCGTTGCCAGATAGGCCGCGCCAAACTGGCGCAGGGCATCGGCCAAGGTGGCCATGCGGTGGCTACCAAGAAGACCTGCTTGATTTACAGCTTGGGCAGTCCCGCGAGCAGGTCCAGCGGATCAACGTCTTTGGGGGCTCGGAATTGCGGGCTGATCAGGTGCAGGTAGCGACTGGTGGTGCTGATGTGACCATGGCCCAGCAGTTTCTGGATGGTGAAGAGGTCCACGCCGCCTTCAAGCAAGTGGGTCGCAAAGTCGTGGCGCAGAGTGTGGATGCCCCCGCTTTTGGTGATGCCTGCGTGCTGGCGGGCCGCGGTATAGGCGCGTTGGGCCGACTCGATGCTGATGGCCTGTGTGCCATCGGCGTTGCCAAACAACCAGACTTTGGGGCGAAAGGTGCGCATATAGGTGCGTAGCAAACCCAGCAAGGTTGGACTCAGCAAGGTGTAGCGCCCCTTGCCGCCTTTGCCGCAGGCCACCCGGATGCACATGCGGTCACTGTGGCTGTCGATGTCGCCCACGTGCAGGGCGCAGGCCTCGGACACCCGCAGTCCCGTGGCGTAAATGGTTTGCAGCAGCATGCGGTGCATGGGGTGCCAACAAATCGCAAACAGGCGGGCGATTTCTTCGCGGGCCAATAGCTCCGGTTGTTTGTCCGGTGTCTTGGCCATGGGGATGTGAAACAGTGCGCGCTCACGGCCCAATACCTTCTCGTACAAAAAGCGCGCCGCGCTGGCGGCCTGGTTCATGGTGCTGTAGGAGAGGTGGCGCTCCTGGATCAGGTGCAACAAGTAGGAGTCTATTTCCTGGACTGTGTACTGGGCGGGGTCGCGCCGGTAATATTTGGCCATGGCGTAGATGGCACCGACGTAACAGTCCCGGGTGCTGGGACTAAAGCCACGAACCACCATGGCGTCGATCATGCTTTGGCGTAGAGGTCTCATGCTGTTATCTCCTTCAAAACCGGGGAAGATTCCCCAGCCCGAAGGCTTCTCCTCAATCGCCTCAAATGCAAGTCACTTACCAACAAAAACGCGGTGGTGGCCTGTGAGGACCAACCACCGCGTCAGCGGTTTAGTTCAACCTAATGAATACTGCAGAATCTGCGGAATAATCTGGGCGCTTCGGGATAAACTGATCATGAAATCCTCCTGCAGGTGGCTTGTAGCCTTGGCTTGCGCTGTTTCATTGAATTTTTATACAGGCATAAAAATTCCGACAAACCCCGCAGATTGTTCTTTTTCGATTCTAGGCTTCAAACAAGCCAATTTTGAATTGGCGGCGCACCCCGAGTGACCGCTACCGCTGCCCAGAAGCCACAGAGGCAGCAGAGGCACACGGGTGCCTCTGAACGACTGCTTCCGACAAATTGGCAAATTTGGGCGAAGGTCAGCTTTCTTCGGATCGAACTCAGGTTTTTGGATTTTTGACCCAGAAGTTGGAATTCAGCTTTGTGTCTCAAGCGGTCGTAGAAAGACAGGTTCCAGTTCTCAGCATTAGGGGCATCGGCACTCCTGATATTGTTTCGAGGGCGTGATTCTCTGCAGGTGCTCAACGTCCATTGAATCACCGAGAGGTCAGTGCATCTGCATTGAACAGGATGACCAGTCTTGGTATGCCAGTGTCAATGAAAATCTAGAAAACGGCCGAAAACTGGGTCGCTTTAACCCAATTTCGATTTATTCAACAACGCCATCTTCCGGAAGTGCCAAAAACGCCAGCAATTAATCAGCTATTTTCAAAATCGAGAGCAGCGGTGAACTGAGCATTGTGCAGCTACCTGGTGTGGTGGGGACGAAGGTTATCGCAACTGCAGTACGCCATTAACAATGTAGCTTGGAGCGTACTTGGCGGCAATGTAGTCAGCAAATAATTGGTCCTCTAGTTGGAACGCCCCTTGCGGAGGTTTTGAAAGTAGTCCCGATTTCCTCATCCGATTCAACGCCGCCCGAACTTTTGCCAGGGTTGAGTTCAGGCCGGGCACCATCGCTAGTACATCGAGTGTGTCTTTGGCCATGGGCGTAACGCCATGCGCCAGGAGGACCACTACCGTTTGTTCGAGCGGCAATAGTTGCTCGAATAGGCCTTGCCAAGCTGACACATTGCGGTCGTCCGCGATGAAACGTTTGAGCCCGCTCGCCAAGTCGGTCAGGCCATCGGCAGACATTGACTTTACGAAGTCTTTCATCAACGCGGGTTTGTAGCCCAAATGAGCGAACACTTTCTCCACGTCTGACATGTTGAGGCGCTTGGTCGGATGGACTTCCCGATAATGCGCGGCCAGAAGAGCCAAATACTCCGAGCCCAGATTGGGGAACGTCAAAAGCTGCGCGAATTGATACATCGGCCCGCCGGCGGCCACCATCATGGCACTCAAAGCATCTTGCGAGGATCCGGTGAAAACGGCGTGCACCTTCTTTTTATGTTTCTGCAGCACTGCGCGGACTGTCGCAATAGCGGCTTCGCCAGATGGGGCTTGTGCGAGCGACTGGATCTCGTCCAACATGAGCAGGATTTGCCTGCCGGATGCGCCGGCCAGACGCGTAATCAAGGAATCCAGACGCAGTTCGGGAGCCGCTGGAATATCGCGGCGCGCAGGCTCCGCCCCAAATTCCAGGCTGCCACTGAGGAATCCAACCTTCTTGACAGGGGTCTTCGCAATTTTTCCAGCCGAGGTCTTGGGCACACTGACGTCATCTAGGGCTTCCTCCAGAGCGTGGTTAATGGCATCGAGCGGAGCGGCCCGGTTTAGCCACAGGTCAGCATAGACCGGGAAAAGGCCTGTTTTCTCCGCCGCAGGCGCCAGGTCCCCGTCCAGAAAATAGGTCTTCCCGACTCGACGTGGAGCGAATAAGGCAATGGGCCGGCCGGGTTGTGCTCTCAAAAGTGCGAGGTAGGACTCGGCCAGTTCGGGACGGCGAATGATGATGTCATCAAAGGTTTTCATGATCCATTGTCTCTCATTGCTAAGAAAATGACAATGACTATTGTCATAGCAATGAATGACAATGAGGTGCGGCGCTCAGCCAACTCGCAAACTCTCTAAACCATCCCCATACCTGAAGGTAGGCACCCACCCAATCGCAACAAATAGGTCTGCTGCAGGGGCACGTATTGAAACAACAACAAGAATCGATGAAATCGCTATACCGGCTTGGCGCCTATCAGACGGTAGAGCGTGGCCTGATTGGAGCCAACGACTTTGGCCACTGCACGCACCGGCATTCCGCCGCTGATCAGTTTGCTTGCTTGCATTTTTTGTTCTTCGGTTAATGCAGGTGGTCGCCCGCCGGTGCGGCCCTTTGCTTTTGCGATAGCCAAAGACAGCTGTGTCGTTTCAGTGACCAACGCTTTGTCCATAAGTACCAAGCGAGCTATCACACCGACCAAATAGGCGCCGTCAGTGGTTCTGGTGTCCACCCCGTCTTCAATTGCAATGAAGTGGACCGACCTTGACTGGAGATCATTTAAAAGCTCGACAAGCCCTTTGATGCGCTTGCCTAAACGGTCAAATTTGGTGACCACAAGAATATCGCCGGTCTTGAGCGACTCAAGTGCTTTAGACAACTCCGCCCCCTTGCTCTGGGCATCGTCACAAAAGACAGTCTCGCAGCCAGCCGCTTTCAGAGCCGTCGACTGAGCGTCGGCTGTTTCCCGACCGACCCCGCTGAAACGTAGATATCCAACTTTCATTAGGGCATTTTGCCCTAATAAACGGGCGTCTGCCTCAATACTTGACATGCTGAAGAACTATTGATACAATTCACTGAGGCAAGAATTGAGGCGTAAATTAAGGCCGATACGACACCATTACTTGCCTCAATGAATGAATTTAACCTTTGTAGCTACCCACACCGGAGAAAAAGCATGACCAGAACTGCCAACTCAGAGCCGATTTGCATCGTGGAACACGATTGCGCCAGCACCCTATGCCTTTTTCTGGACTTCGACGGAGTGACCCATCCGGAACCGTGCAAGCGCGAACTTGAATTCTGCTGTTTGCCGCTCATTGAAGAGGTGCTGCTCGAATTCCCGCCCGTCCAGATCGTCATCAGCTCCAGCTGGCGTGAGCACTATGACTTGGAGCAGATTCGGGGGTTCTTCGCCATCGATCTCCGGCCTCGCGTGATTGGCGTGACGGCCTCGATCAACCGCCCATCGGCTGACTGGTTGCCCGGTTCCGCATCGCAATACGTGCGCGAGTGGGAGTGCGACGCCTGGATGAAACAGCACTGCGACTGGGGTACGCCCTGGCTGGCGATCGACGACCGAGCGCACTGGTTTCGACCGGAATGCGCGGATTTGCTGCTGACCGATTCAAAAAGCGGCTTTCGCGTCGAAGACCAGGAAATTCTTCGCCAGATGCTGGGGGAGCGGACATGAATCAGATTGACCAGGATCAACTTGACAGCGTGCTGTTCCACAAGACATT
>DATCIC010000177.1:0-3610 GCA_036508025.1 Rhodoferax sp.
GCAATATGTAGAGAGCCTGTTGAGTCAGAGTTGATCTTGGTTCTAGTTTCGGGCGATATTGCATTCTCTGGCACCGACTACTGGTTGCGGGTTTTCCAGCTGGGCCGAATCTGTCTTTCCTCCTCTGAGAACGCCCATTTCTGATCTTGCCGGTTGAGGTGCGTACCATCTCAATGCTTTGGCGGTTGAAATGGCGGCGTGGTTCAAAAACCCCGGTTTTCGGGTAACACTGGCATGACTATCCCTCCCTCAAAAATTCGGGATTCAGCGAGTAATCGGTGAATTGTCGGGGGCTTGTGTCACCCCATCGGGTTAGCCTCGCAGAGGCTGCGGTAGTCCGAACCCAAGCAGCGTGAGCCAATGCGGATGCGTTTGCCCCGTCATCAACTGCTTGGGACTCTTGCCCGCCCGCTCAGGAACCCTGCTGCGAAGAAATGTGCGGTGGTTCAGAAAGAACTGCAGCAAACTCAGGTACTCACCGCCGAGCTGGCGACGCAACGTGAAATAGTTGCGCAGCCTGGAATTGAAGTTCTCCACCATTGAGCTGCAACGAGGCGTTTGCGCCATGGCCAGTATCACGGCCTCAAAGACGGCATGACACTTGCGCCCCATCTGGGCGCACAGTCGGCACCAGCCCTGCTAATAGGCGGGCGATGTTTCGGGCTTGCGCTGCAAGAAACAAGCCTGGCGCACCAGATACATGGGGAGATCGTGGTCTTGGGCGATGGCATCCAATTTGCCGTCCAATACGCCAGCAAATGCCAACAAGTCGTCACGCTGGTTTTGCAGTGCAATACGCACCGGGCGGATGCGCTTGGAGTCCAGGTGCTCGCGTGCCACCAACTCGGCGGTCACAAAATCGAACAGTTCAACCCGTGTGGCCAAACACGGGCCCGCCAGCGTCAATACGTCACGGCGCAGCCACCGCGTAAGCGTCTTGATGTCTTTGGCCAGTCGACAAGTCTGCACTTCGGCGCGTCTTGCCATGCCCAGTTGGACCGCACGTGAATTGCCACAACCGAACTCTTTGGCGGCATCCATCTTCAAATCCATGGCCTGGCGCCGGGTAGTGGCGCCTTGGGCCACCCCGGACGGGCAAGTGAAACAGCACGGCATCGTCTGGCGCAGTCGCAGCAAAGGCCTCATTCAGTTCGATTGTGGCTTTGTCCTTTTGTTGATAGATGAATTTGCGACTGACTTGGTGCTCAGCCGCGACGTTGCTGATGTTGGCAGAGCCTGCCATAGCCGCGATGGCCAAATCAATGCGTTGGGACGAGAGAAGTTTGGTTGCCGGAAAAGTCGATGGAGTCATGCCGAGATGCTGCTGGAAATGAAGGGTGGCAGGTATCAGGGAACTGGCAGCCAGGCCCCCTGGTTGGGCGAATCACCTGCGTTGAAACGCGGTTAAAGTGTTACCCAAGTTTGAACCACGCCCATTGTCACCCAAGCTGCGCTACGGCGTGTGTACCATGCGACACCCAGACGCGCAAATGCTCATTACGATGTTGGGCAACAGTTTGCTAACCATTTTTCCTATGAATAATTCCCTCGAGACTGAATTTGGCGCCATCACCGACCTGATCCGTCAGCACGCGCTGCACTCGCCGCTGCAGCGCGCCTTGGTGCAAGGTGAGCGCAACCTGGACTACGCGGCGCTCGAGATGCTGATGGACCGCACTGCCTGTGCGCTGCAGCGCGACGGTTTTTGTCCCGGCGACGCCATCGCCATCTGTGCTGGCATGTCGATTGAATACGTCGCGATCTTCCTGGGGGCCTTGCGTGCCGGAATAGCGGTAGCGCCGCTGGCTCCGGGCTCTGGCGCGGGCAGCTTGCAGCGCATGGTGCAGGACGCACAGGCAAAGCTGGTGTTCACCGATGCGCACGGCGCCGAGTCGCTGGGGCCGGCCGGTGCGCAAGCGGCTCCCCGCATCGCGCTGGACAACACGGCAGTTGGACGCGCGCTAGACAGCTGGCTGGCCGAAGTCGGGCAAAAACCCGTGCCGGTGGTGGTGCGACCTGATTGGCCGTTCAACATCATCTATTCCTCTGGAACAACCGGTGAGCCCAAAGGCATCGTGCAATCGCACGGCATGCGCTGGACCCATGTGCGCCGCGGTGCGGCCTACCACTACGACACCCATACGGTCACCCTCCTGTCCACGCCGCTGTATTCCAACACCACGCTGGTGGTTTTATTCCCGACGCTCAGTTTTGGCGGCACGATAGTGTTGATGCCAAAATTCGATGCGCTGGGCTACCTGGCACTGGCCCAAACCCACCGTGCCACCCACACCATGCTGGTGCCGGTGCAATACCAGCGGCTGATGGCGCACCCGGACTTTGACCGTTTCGACTTGTCCAGTTACCGGGTGAAGTTTTCTACCAGTGCGCCTTTCGGTGCGGCGATCAAAGCCGATGTACTCAAGCGCTGGCCGGGCGCCCTGGTGGAGTTTTACGGCATGACAGAAGGCGGCGGCACCTGCATCCTGGAGGCCCATGCCCACCCCGACAAATTGCACACAGTGGGGCGACCGGCCGATGGCCACGATATCCGCTTGATTGACGACAACGACGTGGAGGTGGGCCTCGGCGAGGCGGGTGAAGTGGTCGGTCACTCGGGTGGCATGATGGCCGGTTACCACGGTCAACCGGACAAAACCCGCGAAGCCGAATGGTTCGACCCACAGGGCAAAAGATTCATCCGAACTGGCGACATTGGCCGTTTCGACGTCGATGGTTTCCTGACGCTTTTTGATCGCAAGAAAGACATGCTGATCTCGGGTGGCTTCAACGTTTACCCGAGTGATCTGGAGGCCGTCTTGCGGCGGCACCCGTCCGTGTTTGAAGCTGCGGTAGTGGGGGTCCCCTCGGAGAGATGGGGTGAGACCCCGGCAGCGTTTGTGGTGCTCCAACCGGGGCAGCCGGTGTCGGCTGACGAACTGCTGGATTGGACCAATGGCCAGGTAGGCAAGACCCAGCGTCTTGGTCGCTTGCAATTTCTGGATGAATTGCCGCGGAGCGCGATCGGCAAGGTGCTCAAGCGGGAGCTTCGTGACGGCTTTCAGTCAAGCGCGGCACTGCCGTAAGCGGCTCGCCAAATTGGAAGGGAAGGCGGGGTACGCGGTTGGCCGGTGGTGGCGCCAGCCTGGGCACTGCGTACCAGCACCACCAAATGCAATAAGAGTGTTTTTTAAGGAAGTCCCGCTCCCGGTACCTCGACCTGGATTGCTTCGATACGCCCGAGCCGTCGCTCCAGCGACTTTTGTTCATCGCTCACGCGGCCTGTCACCATGTAGAGCGTACGGCGGTTCGGTCCACCGAGGGCGCAGGCGATCACCTGGTTGTTGACGGAAATCAGATCGGTAATGTTGCCACCTTCGCGTACCCGCAAGAATGCGGATGTCGGGGGCGACGCGACCCAGATTGCACCTTCGGCGTCCAGACAGATGCCATCCGGCGAGGCATCGCCCAGATCGGCCCACACGCGCCGATCGAAGAGTGATCCATCCTCGGCGATGCTGAACGCGGTCAGCCGCTTGGCGAATGTCTCGGCGACGATCAGTGTCGATCCATCCGGCGTGATCACACAGCCATTCGGAAACAGCAGATC
>DATCIC010000178.1:0-2744 GCA_036508025.1 Rhodoferax sp.
GCCCGCTGGCTTTTGCCACGCGTCAAGCAAAAACGCCGTGCCGTCGATGTCCGCAATCGCCGCGGTAATGCGCGCCTGCAAACCTTGCAGATAACTGCTGACCGCTTCGGTGTGCGCGCTGCCCACTGCCACTGCGCTCACGCCGCCGCTCCCTTGATGGCGCGGTAACCAATGTCCTTGCGGTACTGCATGCCTTCAAAGCGAATCCCCAGCGCCACCTCGTAGGCCCGCGCTTGGGCCTGACGCACGTTGTCCGCCAGCACCGTCACACACAAGACCCGGCCACCGGCAGTCACCACGTCATCGCCCTGCAGCGCGGTGCCGGCATGAAACACGACCGCGTCTTCAGTTTCCTTGGGTAAGCCGGTGATGACATCGCCTTTGCGCGGCTCAAGCGGGTAGCCTTGCGCCGCCAGCACCACGCCCAGCGCGGTGCGACGATCCCATTGCAGCTCAACCTGGTCGAGCTTGCCGTACGGACTCGGCTCGGTGGCGGCCAGCATCACCTCCACCAGATCAGACTTGAGGCGCATCAAAATCGGCTGCGTCTCGGGGTCGCCCATGCGGCAGTTGAATTCGAGCGTCTTCGGGTGGCCTTCGGCGTTGATCATCAAGCCGGCATACAAGAAGCCAGTATAGGGAATACCATCTTTTTCCATGCCACGGATGGTCGGCAAGATGATTTCACGCATGGTGCGGGCGTGCACATCGGGCGTCACCATCGGCGCCGGTGAATAAGCGCCCATGCCACCGGTGTTGGGGCCCTGGTCGCCATCCAGCAGGCGCTTGTGGTCCTGGCTGGTGGCCAGCGCCAGCACATTTTTGCCGTCGACCATCACGATGAAGCTGGCTTCTTCACCGACCAAGAATTCCTCAATGACGACGCGCGGCACGGCTTGACCGTCGACCCCGGCGTTGTGCTTCAGGCCGGGCGTGCTGTCTGCCAGCATGAAATCAACCGCTGCGTGCGCCTCGGCCAGACTCAAGGCCACGACCACGCCCTTGCCTGCGGCCAAGCCGTCGGCCTTGACCACAATGGGTGCGCCCTTTTGATCGATATAGGCATGCGCAGCCACCGGGTCAACAAAGGTCTCGTACTCAGCCGTCGGGATACCGTGGCGCTTCATGAAGGCTTTGGAAAAGGCCTTGGAACTCTCCAGTTGGGCAGCAGCCTGGGTCGGCCCAAACACGCGCAGACCGTGCTTGCGAAACTCATCAACCACCCCGGCGGCCAGCGGCACCTCGGGTCCGACCACCGTCAGCGCGATCTTGTTATCAAGAGCCCAGACCCGCAGCTGCTGCACGTCGGTGATATTGATGTTCTCAATGCGTTTGTCCAGCGCAGTCCCCGCATTGCCCGGCGCGACAAACACCTTCTTCGCCTTGGGCGACTGGGCCAGCTTCCAGGCCATGGCGTGTTCACGGCCACCACCGCCAATCACAAGAATATTCATAGGTCTTCGGTGTCAATCTCGGCGTTGTGATAAATCTCTTGCACGTCGTCCAGGTCTTCCAGCGCATCAAGCAATTTCTGCATCCGCGCGGCATCATCACCGGTGAGTTCAATCGGATTCTCGGCACGCATGATCACGTCTGCCGCCTCCGGCTTCAAACCGGCAGCTTCCAGCGCATTCTTGACGGCCTCAAAATCCGGGTAAGCAGTCAGCACCTCGATGGCGCCGTCGTCGTCGGTGATCACGTCTTCAGCGCCGGACTCCAGCGCCACCTCCATCACCTTGTCTTCATTGGTGCCGGGCGCAAAAATCAACTGACCGCAATGCTTGAACTGGAACGCCACCGAGCCTTCGGCACCCATGTTGCCGCCAAATTTGGCAAAGGCGTGGCGCACTTCAGCCACGGTGCGCACCTTGTTGTCGGTCATGGTGTCCACCAAAATCGCCGCACCGCCGATGCCGTAGCCTTCGTAGCGAATCTCCTCGTACTGCACTCCTTCGAGCGTGCCGCTGGCCTTGTCAATGTTGTACTTGATGCGGTCGGCCGGCATGTTGGCGGCCTTGGCGCGATCCACCGCCAGGCGCAGACGCGGGTTGGTGCCCAGATCGCCGCCACCGGCGCGCGCCGCTACCGTGATTTCGCGGATGATGCGGGTCCAGACCTTGCCCCGCTTTTCGTCTTGACGACCTTTACGGTGCTGAATATTGGCCCATTTGCTGTGTCCTGACACGGGGAATCCTTCAAAAGTTCGTTACGCTACTGGTTCTATTGTACTTTTAGGGAATCGTATGTCTGATCCGATTCTGATTGCACAACATGGCACCACCGAATGCTTTCTGCGCCCTGACAAGGGCGACCTGGACCAGCCCAATTTTGGCGGCGGTGCGCGGCAAACGCTAGTTGCCAGACGCGCACAATGAAGCCTCTGAAACTCCGGCACCCCCCCCTTAAACCATGATTGAGAAAAGTTCTTCCATGAACAGCCCCAACACCGACCCCTTCGTTCACCTCATTGACCACCCACTGGTGCAGCACAAGCTGACGCTGATGCGCAAAAAAGAGGCAAGCACCACCAGCTTTCGCACCCTGCTCAATGAAATCAGCATGTTGATGGCGTATGAAGTGACGCGTGACATGGCGATGCAGGACATCGAGATCGAGACGCCGCTGGAGAAGATGACCGCCAAAGTGATCGACGGCAAAAAACTGGTGCTGGTATCAATCCTGCGCGCGGGCACCGGCATTCTGGACGGCATGCTCAGCGTGGTGCCGGGCGCCCGCGTCGGCCA